>JBKPQI010000058.1:0-8932 GCA_046733975.1 Verrucomicrobiota bacterium | reverse complement strand
CTATGAGCTGGCTCCGGGTCAAAGGCGCACCGTGCTCACGGAAGGCGATAATCTGTTCGTCGAACGAAATGGAAAGAGAGAGCAACTGTTTCCGGCGACCTCAGAGATTTTCTTCCGCAAAGGGATCGAAGGGCGGATTCTATTCCGCTGCGACGCAAACGGGAAGGTCGACGCACTGATCGACCGCAGAAATAACGAAGACGTTGTCTGGCGCAGGAAATCTTGAGACGCGCTGCAAGCGCTTCGCGCGTCCCTCCAACGACGCGTACTCGTCATCCCGAGAGCAAGTCGAAGGCCCTAATGAAGTTACCTTAAAGCGGGCGCGACGGGATCCCTACGGTTGCGCTCGGGACGACCGTGTAGGGGCTGGGTAAGATCACGGTTTCAGGAATTCAGAATTTTTTTTCAGCACCAGTTCAGCGGCGGTAATGTCTTCGACCGCGACCCCGACCGATTTGAAAAGCGTGATTTCATCTGTCGATTTTTGTGCGGTTTGTTTACCGGCGATCACTTCGCCAATTTCGATCGGAGCTTTCGCGGCAGCAATGACATCGCCGGATTCCTTCAGCGCCGGTTCGCGCGACTCCACATAAATGGTCGAGCGGCGCAGCACTTCATTATCCAACTCGCGCCAATTCGGTCGAGTCGCGCCGACCGCATTGATGTGGACGCCTGGATCAAGCCATTCGCCGCGCAGAACTGGATTGGTCGCGGAGGTCGCGACCACAATGACATCAGCTCCACGGACGGCTTCTTCAGCGGAAGATGCCACGCTGACATTGAACTCGTGGGCGAAGCGTTCGGCATGGCGTGGGCTCCAGACTCGCACTTCCCGAAAGGATCGCACCAGTCGTAACGCTTCGAGGTGACTTCGCGCCTGTACGCCCGATCCAAGAATCGCTAGTGCCTTTGTATCCGGGCGCGCCAGCAGCTTTGTCGCGACCGCCGAAACCGCCGCCGTGCGCATTTCAGTAATAAGGCGACCGTCCATTATCGCCAGCGGCTCGCCGGTTTCCGGCCGGAAAAGCAAAATCATGGCGTGATGTGTTGGCACTTCTTTGTTTTGCGGATAGAACGTCACCAGCTTCGCTCCGAGCGTGCGACCGGAGGCGGCCATGACCCCGAGAAACCCCGCGTGCGCTGATACCTCCAAAACCGTTCGCAAAGGTTGTAGGACCGCGCCGGCAGAAAGATCGCGCAACGCGTCGGCCATGGCTGGAATCAAGTCTTCCATGCGCAAACGCTTACGAACTTCCTCTTCGCTTAGAATGATCGGATTGGTCTCCATCGTATAACGACTTGCTCTAACTTGTCATTCCAAACGCCGCCGGGGAATTTCTAAATCATCGAATAGAAATAGTTAAAGATCCTTCGGCTTCGCTCAGGATGACAAAAGAGGGAGACGCAACCACGCTTCGCGTCATTTAAGGCGCATTCGTGCGATATCGAGTTTCAGGTTTTCGCGTGCCTTTCGGCGTTCCTGCCGAGTGGCGCCGAGGTAAAGAAGGGTGCCGAGAACGCCAAATGCGGCGGCGCCGAGAAAGTTAGCAGCGGGGCTTCGGTTCCACAGGTAAGCGCCAATAACCGCGCCGACACTCACAATCAAATCGCGCACCAGATAATAGGCACCTATCATCTGGCCACGTCTCTCGGGTTCGCTGTAACTGACAATCAGCGCCTTGCGCGAAGTATCGCCGAATTCTTTTAGTCCACGGATGAAGAACGCAACCATGAGGGCGGGAAAACTGCGGGAGAAAAGCAACACGATCGGGAAAAGAGTGAACATGACGAATGTCGTGACGACAAACGGTTCGCGTTGTCCTTTATCGGCGTAATAAGACGCAGGGATGATACAGAGACTGGCAGCGAGCACTTCGATCGTGGTCAAAAGGCCGACTTGTTGTCCGGTGGCGCCGTCGTAATCCATGGCAAAGATGACCACCCACGCGGCGGGAATGCGTTCGCAAAAGCGAATCAGGATGTCGCTGACCAGCAACCACCGCATGGGGGCATCAAATGCGCGCAGGCTTTGCAGAAAATTCCACCGCTCCGGCGGCGCCACGACCGATTGTTCGACTTTCTTTTTCTCTTCTCGTAATTCGCGCAGCGCGACGAAGGTGATGCCAGAGAGAAAAATCGAGATCATCAGTGCAATCCGCGTTCCCGGAACCACCCCGAAGTGGTCGATCAGCATCCCACCCATGAGCGGCGCGATCATGATGGGAACGCGTTTGATCACCATCTGCACGCCGATTCCCATGGAGTAGCGATCGGCAGCGACGGTGGCACCGACGAGGGAGAAGGTTGCCGGCAGAGAAAAACAACTCCAGGAAAGGAATAGAAACATTCCGGCGATGACTCCGCCCCAATGCGGAACCAGCAGAACAAGCGCATAACCGGCGATTGAGACGAGATTGAAAATCATGAAAGCGCGCCGATGTCCCCAACGATCCGCCCATAATCCTCCCGGATAAGCATAGATGGCCCCGATTAAAGTGCGGAGAGCGTCGTAAAGACCGATGACGAATACGGCGGCGCCGAGAGTCTGAAGATACTTTGGAACGAAACGCATCCAGAGCTCCTCACCGGTCCCGATGATAAAGACTGCAATCAGGACGATGACGAGATTGCGTTTGAGCGCGAAGAAATCCGCCACCTGCTTTCGGCGACTTACGTTGGGTTTAGCGGGCGTTTCCATGCGGATGAAGTAAGTCGTGCGCAAGGTACTCAAGCCTGGCGCTTCGGCGAGTCGCCGCGTACTTCGGAAGTTAGGTTTCCAGCCTGACTCGGCCGACGGGCATCTTGCCCGTCGAATGCGGAACGATCGACAAGCTGGAAGCTTTGTCGGCCGGGTCAGGCAGGATGCCTAACTTCCAATTTGTGTGCGCAACGTCTCTTTGAATTCGACGGTATCGATTTGCACGAGTAATCTCCGATCTACTGAGCTATGTCGGAAATCAATCTTAATAATCCACCGCACGTCGTTGTTCGCGGGAGTGCGTCTGGATTTGCGCAGGAAATTCGCGCTGGTTCGCACGAGCTTTTCGCCGACGAGCCTGTCGAATCCGGTGGGACGGACACCGGCTTATCTCCTTATGATTTGCTTCTGGCTGCGCTGGGCAGTTGCACATCGATGACAATTGGCCTTTTCGCGCGCCGGAAGAAGTGGCCGCTGCAAGATGTCGTCGTTTCGCTCTGGCATTCGAAGATTCATGCCGCTGACTGTGCCGAATGCGAAACCAGAGAGGGTAAAATCGATCGGATCGAGCGCGAGATTGAACTGGTCGGCTCGCTCAGCGCTGAGCAGCGATTGAAATTGATGGAAATGGCAGACAAGTGTCCGGTTCACCGAACACTGACGTCGGAAATTAATATCAGAACGAAAGAAAAGGTGGAACGTTGAGCCCGGTTGCCGAGGGGCAGGTGCAGTGTTGTGCATTGTTGCGCGTCTGTGACAACGCGGGTTCATTCAGCTAGCTTGGCCGAGTGGTTGATTCGGCTACCGGCTCGGTATCGTGTAATCGGCCAAAATCGACGGTAAGTTTTCCGTCGGCCGGTTCGGAATAGATTTCCACGAAGCGTTCGCCGAAGCGGAGCTCGCGCCAGGTGTAATCATACTGCGTTTGTACCGCTGCTGGAATCACTGGATCGACACCGACGACAGAGGCAACAAAAATGGCGCGACTCCGGGCGAGTGATTCCGGCGTTTCGCCGTAAAGGGGGCTTTGCTCATCGATGGTGTGGCGAAGGGTGAGCGCAGCAGGAAATGAAATCAGCCGGTCGAAGTGGAGTTTGAGATGGTAGAAATAGCGAAAGCTATCGCCTTCCAGAATTGGTTCGTCCCGGCTAAACAGGATTCTAAACTCCGCTTCAACCATGCTTTGCGCCCGCAGATTACCGACGCGCAACATCAAAGTAGGTTGTCCATTTAAAGGAGCGATGACAATCGACTTACTGAACATGATTCGCGCGGCTGGCCGGGAGAAACGGACGAAAATAAGACCAGTCATGACGGCGAGGCCAAACATCCCGACGATGATCTCGATGGTGGTAATAACATGACCATACAAAGTTTGCGGGTACCAGTGACCGTAACCGACGGTCGCGAGTGTTTGGACACTGAAAAAAAACGCGTCGAAATAAGAACCAGGTCTCAATCCGGCAATGGATTCGCCACCCAGCAGGTAGAATTCGGCGAAAACGAGATTGAGGATGATGTAAATGCCGGCGATGAGAGCGGCGAATTCCGGCCACCGCAAAGCGAGTAACCACTGATAGATGTCGCGATACTCCCATCTTTGAAGATTGAGCTTGAGAAACTCGACTTGACCAGAGCGAACGGAAACGGATTTGGGCATTGCTCACATTAAAAATAGGGGAGCAACTGGAATGGAGCAAGGAGCGCGCGGCGCAACCTTCTCTTGCTATTTACCACCTTGAACTGACAGCTCCCACCGATAGCCATCTGGATCGTGAAACCAGAGTCCCATGTTTTCGGAGCCCGGAGCTTCGGGTCCGATCTCATCGCCCGGATCTTCAATATCCACCTTGTGTTTTTTTAAATGCGCGAGCGCTTTTCGTAACGCTGTCATATTTGGCAGGTGAAAGGACATATGGTCCAGAGTCTTTGGCGCTGGTTTCCCTTTGAACAGGGCAATCGTGATATTATCGTTTCCAATGGCGATGCCATCGTTGAAATCAAATTGCTTGCGCAAGCCGAGGACTCGTTGAAACCAGCGTGCGCTTTTTTTTGGATCAGCCACCGCCAGACCGAAGTGGCCGACGACGCCGAGAACAAACGGTGTTTTCATTCTGCTTAAGTATCGAGTTCCCTTGAAAGAACAGATGGGCGTGCGCCGGGGAGTTAATCCCAATGTTGGACCAATAACCACACCAAGCCGGAGAGAATGCCGGCGAAAGCAGAGAGCACCACCGCAGTTCGCTTGGTGTGGCGACGCTTGAATTCAGGGACCGGGATATCATCATGAATCCGGCTAGCCTCAAACATCACCATCAGGAAAAGGGCCACTACAAAACCCACTGCACCCCACTTCAGCACCCCTAGAATGGCATTGAGCATTTCTGTTGGAATCTAGAACGGGTGACGTTTCATTCAAGACCGCCACTGTTGCGTTACCGCATCGAGTTGCTCTGCGCAGATTCGGCGCAGCTTACGCGACGAAAATCGATCGCTGCGGGCGTCGTCGCATCGTAGCAGGATTCGGATGTGCGACGTGGAGATAGTGACGCGCGCTGCCTGTACCCATTCGCCTCTCCCTTTGCAGGGAGAGGCTAGCGTGGGGAGTTTCTCAACGCGCCACGTTGCTAACGCCGCAGCAGGACGTAGTAAAACACGCCGCGTGAGAAATCAGTATCCCTTTACCAGCACCGACCATGCCAGCACCCGATTTTACGCGGGAACCAGCGAGAGAGAGCGGCCACATGTGGCAGTGCTCCAGCGGCTTAGTCTCGTTTAGCAAAAAGTGTTTCTTCAATCGCTTTTCGTCATCAAATATAAGAACTTTGTAAGCTTGTCCGACCATCAACTTACAGAAACAAATGTGAAAGCGCCGGATACTACGATAAGCTGTTTGAAACCAGACGGTTATTTAGTAATGCCCCTAATTGTAACAGAAGCCGACGCGGTTATCTGACATTCGGTTGAGGTTTTGCCGGTATAAGCGTTCCAGCCGGCAGAGCTTTTCACATGCTTTCGGCGAGGCTTTGAGCCGGGCTGCGGCCCTGATAATGGAAAAAGATAATCCGGGGTTCTTCGCCGGTGATGTGGGAATGGATCGCCACGATATTGATACCGGCTTCGCGCACGATTTGAGCGCGGGTTGCAATTCGTTTTCAGTTACGGCGAGGTCGCCATCAACTACTGCGTTCTCGTCGCTGCCGGCAAATGCCGCCCACGTGTTCACTCCCATGGCGTGGTCGACACTAACACCGTCAACTCTGGCAGCACGGCCGAAAGTGAATTTGATCATTCACTTGTTGGCTTCACCACTGCTGTGAAAGGTCCTGTTTAGCGGGTCGGCCGTGATGGTGCTGACGTCCGGCAGTGGCGGCTTCAGGAAGGAATCAGCGGGTGTCGGATGAGCGGTGCGGAACTCCCTGATCTTATCGTAGAAGCCATGGAAGAGGCGAGATGCTCCAGAGTGCCCTCTCCTTCAATGTGCATGAAAAATACTTTGGGATGGTCGAAGAAAAAATGATTGTGCAGAGCGGTGACACTCAACCTGCTTTCGAGAGCGACGAACATCCCGAGATTAACTTCATCTTCAAACAGGACCGTGTCGCCCATAACCATCGCTTCGCTGTGCGTGCCCTTGGTGAAGGATGCCCAGGTGCTGAGTCCCATAAACGCCGGCATTTTCCACCAATCGATCGAGACAGGAACATCGTCGCGCGGGGAAGCTTATCTTATAAGCGGCTTCTTTTTCATTCAGCTTGCGCTTTAAACCAATTAGCTGATCAATTCGTTCCGTGTTCAAAGTAGCGCTCGTTGCGCTGGCAGTAGTAGCTGCTACTCACGATAATAAGACGTGAAACTTCATGTAATTGATGTTCTGCGGCAGTTTACTGCCACACTTGAAATTACGATTGGGCTGGTAACTCGTTCGTTGTAACCAAATTGTTTTTCAGCGGAAACGTAAGAGTAACAATGGTGCCGCGGCTGACGTCGCTTGTTGCCGTGGCTGAGCCACCGTGCAAATCGGTAATCGATTTCACCAGCGCCAGCCCCAGGCCTGTTCCTTTGGAGCTGCGCGACGAATCAACCCGGTAGAACCGATCGAAAATGCGCGAGAGATGCTGAGGAGCAATCCCACACCCGTTATCTTCTACCGCGAGTTCCGTCTCACCATTCGTGCTTTGGCTCCTGATCGTAATTTTTCCGCGGTCCGGCGTGAATCGCAATGCATTGTCGAGAAGGTTGCTCAAGGCCCGGTCGAACAACAACGGATCGGCATAGACCTCTCCTTGGCCTTCGTTGCCGATGGAGATGCCTCGCTCTTCGGCGATGGTGCGATAATAGGATGCAATTCTCTCAATCGCTGGCCGCGCCGGAAAAACTTCTCTTTCGATCTGCCGATCGGAAGCTTCTGCGCGCGCGAGAAAGAGGAGGTTCTCGACTATTCCGCAAAGCCTCTCGGATTCACCCGTGATCGACTCGATGACACTGCGATATTCCTCCGAAGTGCGCGTCCGGGTCAAAGTCACTTCGGCTTCCCCGCGGATATTTGAAATGGGCGTGCGAAGCTCGTGTGCCAAATCGCCCGTGAATTGAGAGAGCCGGGTAAAGGAATCTTCCAATCGTGCCAGCATTTCATCGAAAGCAGTCGCGACCGGCTGAAGCTCGCGAGGCCACGCCCCCTTGCCGAGGCGTTCGTTGAGATGATTGGGGCCGATTCGTCCAAGCGATTCTGTCAGTTGCTGCAACGGCCACAAGCCGCGTTTCGTCACCGCAATCGCAATCATGCCCGACGCGATAATTCCGAGCAGCAAAGCGCCTCCGAGCACGAGGCCAAACTGAGTCGCGAATTGTTCATCGCTTGATCGATCCTGTGCGACCTGCAAAATGTACATCTGGTCAGCATTTTCCTCGGTGGTTGCGACAAGGGAAAACAGTTTGCGGTTCGTTCGATAATTCTTGGGATTGAATGGCGACGGCGCGGCTTGAGGGGTCGGAAAGACGGAGGGTGGTAGAAAGCCGCTCATTTGCGGTGTTTCCGTCAGAATTTTCCCATCGGGAGTGGTTACTCGAACCCAATAGGCCTCTACTGCATCCCGGCGCGTGCCTCGCAATGTTGCCGTCAACCGGCTGAGGCCGCCAGTCTCCCTCAGTTCACCTCTCAAGGCTGACAGGCGGTCCGCCAGAAATTCGTTGTCCTCTTCGAACGCGTGGCGAACTACAATGAGATAGAAGGCGCCGAGTCCGCAGAAGAGGAGAAGCGCGGAGGCGAGCGTGAAAAGCAAGACAAGCTGCGACGCGATTGATCGCGGTTTCGAAGTGTGCTGAAGAGTTGCCCTCACCTCCGTCTACGTCGCTGCCGACCTCTGCGCGGAACAAGGTTAGGAAGAGAAGCTTTCAACGGTATTAGTCCGGCTTAAGAACATAACCGACGCCGCGAATGGTTCGTACCAGTTTCTCTTTGAAAGGGTCATCCACTTTCGCCCGCAAGCGCCGCACCATAACATCGACCACATTTGTGTTAATCGGAAAGTTGATGTCCCAAATCTGATTCGCAATTTCGTTGCGCGAGACTACTTCGCCGGCATTGCGCACCAGATGTGCCAGGAGCAGGAATTCCTTGGAGGTGAGATTGAGCGGGGTACCGGCCCGACAGGCTTTGTGGCGCCGGGTATCAATCTCGAGATCGTGAATCCGCAACTGCTCCGGCGATTGCACGCTTTGCGAACGCCGCAAAACCGAGCGCACCCTTGCCAGTAATTCCGAAAAGGCAAATGGCTTAACCAGATAATCGTCAGCACCAAGCTCTAGTCCTTTTACCCGGTCACGGACGCTATCACGCGCTGTGAGCAAAAGAATCGGGGTGCGAACCTCCTTTCTCTTGAGCGCGGAAACAATCGACCAGCCGTCCCTTTTCGGCAGCATGACATCGATGATAAACAGGTCGAAGGATCTGCTGAGGGCGAATTCCAGACCACTGTCACCATCCGCCGCCGTGGTCACGTGAAAGCCGGCTTCGGCCAGACCCTTGGCCAGGTAGGCCGCGGTCTTCTTTTCATCTTCGATCAACAGGATCCGCATCGACGAAAAACAAATCGTACCATAATGCGTCAATCAGGCGAGCCACGCATTGTTTTTCTTTGCCGCGGCTTGCTTGAATCGGAGGCTCGGCGGTATAGTCACCGGTTATGTCATTGGTCTTTGAAACGGTTCAAACGGAAGGGTTAGCTGAAATTT
>JBKPQI010000057.1:0-14681 GCA_046733975.1 Verrucomicrobiota bacterium | reverse complement strand
CTCCTGCACCATTCGCACCGGTATTACCTCGTCGTTCGTCCCGTGAAAATTCGCGATTTTCGCTTCCAGATTCCGTTGTCGAATTCGCCAACGCCGGCGCGATTGTCATAACTCTCGATCAACAAATGTGAGAGGGGACCAGCAAGGATTTCTGCCGCTTTTTCGCGCAAGGTCGTGAAAGCGGAGATCGCCACCACTCGCTGGACGGCGACGAACCCCAGAAGCCCAGACAAACGGTCGCCAATCCACCAGCAACCACGCGAGTCAGGCGCGTGAACTGATTGACAGGGCGATGCACGACGAAACGAAACGCGTTCGACACGACGTCGCGCAAACGATTTGTTTTGGAGTAAATCGATTCTGTCGATTCTGGATCTTTCTACTGCCAGTGACCCGGAATCCAGATCCACCCTCCTGGCCTGCGCTCCCAATGGCCTTCGACATAAACGGCAGCAACACGCGGACGCACGATCCAGCTCCCCGGTACCCATTCGTAGCGAACACCGTTCCAGCGCCAGTAACCATTAGTCCAAACGTAGTTTGACCCGGGCGCAACCGTTCTTGTCTCAACTCGCACTGGCGGCGGCGCCTGGGTAACGAGAACCTCACGCCCGGCTCTCCTGGCCGGCCCCGTAGTAACGGTTTCCTGTGTAGTTGTGGTTGTCGTCGTGGTCGTGACTGGCGGTTCCGCAACGCACCCCGCTAATCCGAGCAGTGCTAACAAACAAAAAGCCATTCTCATAAGTTGTTCCTCCGTATTTACGTTCGTTCAGCCCCTCGCGTTCGGCTCTGTTTCACGAATGCAAAAACGGGACATGCAATGGACGCCAATCGGCTGGCCGATGCGGATACGACCTATGTCACGCTGCGTCTCGCGAAATTTCTCCAAGCGCGAAGCATGGCACAAAACCAAATTTCATCCGAAGATCGCCGGATGCTCTACGTCGTAGCCACGCCCATCGGCAACCTTGGGGACATTACCTTGCGCGCGCTCGACGTTTTGAAATCGGTCGATGCGATCGCTGCGGAAGATACTCGTTACTCTGGCATTTTGTTGAAGCATTTCGGCATCAAGAAACCGCTGGTGAGTTTCCATGAACACAATGAAGCGATGCGCACCGCGCAACTGATCGACCGTATTGCCGCCGGCGAAAACATCGCCCTGGTCACGGACGCGGGAATGCCGGGACTATCCGACCCCGGCGCACGCTTGATTGGTGAATGCATCCGCCGTGAACTGCCATTTACGATCATTCCCGGCGCATCGTCGATTTTAACTGCGGTGGTGGGCTCGGGGTTCCCAATCGACAAGTTTTTCTTTGGTGGCTTTTTGCCCCCGAAAAGCGGTGGACGCGAACGCGAATTGCGAGCGGCTGCGGCACGGAACGAGACCAGCGTCTTTTTCGAATCGCCTTATCGCCTGACTAAAACGCTCGCCGCCGCAATCGATATCCTGCCAGATCGGCAACTCTGCGTCGCGCGCGAGCTGACAAAAAAGTTTGAGGAATTCCGGCGCGGCACTGCGGTGGATTTGCTGGCGCATTACCGGGCTCATCCGCCAAAAGGCGAAATCGTGCTGCTGGTTCGAGGCGCCTCAGGGAACGGCTGTCGGTGACTGCCGACCTATCGATTAGCGGCGGATTCCAGCCGCCGACCAACTAAGCGGCAGTCTGGAGACAGCCGCTCCTGAGGCGCGCAACGGTTGCGATGACCGAGCAGCTTTCTACGCTTTCCATTTGCCAAATCACTACATGTATGGAATAGTTTCCGGCTTTTTCCCCGGAAGCATTACCACTCTGAGACGGGCATTTTCTTTATGGCGTTTGCAATCATCAAAACTGGAGGCCGGCAATATCGGGTCGCGGAAGGCGACACCCTCGATGTCGATTTACTCGAAGCCGAACCAGGCAAGCAGGTCGTAATTGCCGAAGTTTTGATGCATGCAGATGGCGACCAGCTCACGCATGGGGCGCCGATCGATGGAGCAAAAGTGACGGCCGAAGTGATCGAGCAACGCAAGGACAAAAAGGTCATCGCCTACAAATTCAAACGGCGAAAAGGTTATCACCGCACCGTCGGTCACCGTCGCAAGCTTACGCGATTAAAAATCAAGTCGATTACAATGGGCGGCAAAAAGAGCGCAAGTAAAAAGGACGCGGAATAGGATCAGGACGAGCTGGTCACTCAACTCTCAACCATCAATTATCAACTTTCCCCATGGCTCACAAAAAAGGACAAGGCAGCGTAAAGAATGGTCGCGACAGCGTTAGCAAGCGGCTTGGGGTGAAAAAGTTTGGGAGCGAGTTGGTCGTGGCCGGCAACATCATTGTGCGCCAGCGCGGAACGAAGTTTTTGCCGGGGAAGAATGTTGGGCTCGGGCGCGACTACACCATTTTTGCGCTGGTCGACGGGAATGTGCGTTTCGACCGGGCGGGGCGGCGGGTGAATGTTGATCCGCTGCAGGCAAAATAATCGGCTCCACCGAGCTTAAGGTCACACCTAGGATCCCTCGACTGCGCCCGGGATGACAGTAGGCATTGCTCAGATTTTCCGTTTGTTTTATAAAGAAGATTCCAGTCATGGTGAAATATAAGACGTTCATCCTCTTCGGCGCGCCCGGAAGCGGTAAAGGCACACAGGGCAAAACGCTTGGCAGTATCCCGCGCTTTTTTCATTGCCCCTGCGGCGATGTGTTTCGTTCCATCGATACGCGGACAGCAGTGGGTAAAGCTTTTCTTGAATACTCCAGCAAAGGCCAGCTCGTTCCTGACGAGATTACTGTCGAGCTTTGGAAGGAAGCGATCGACGCCGCGGTCGAGGCTCACAAATTTAAACCAGACATCGACACGCTCGTACTGGATGGCATTCCCCGGAATGTGAGCCAGGCCAAAATCATGGAGGAGATGATCGACGTTCAAAAGGTTTTCCATCTTGCCTGCCCAAATCGTGAAACGTTGTTCGGCCGCCTGAAAAAACGCGCGCTGAAGGATAACCGCCTCGATGACGCGAATGAGCAAGTGATTCAGAAGCGACTGGATATTTACGAATCAGAATCGCGCCCAGTCCTGACCTACTATCCCAAGAATTGCATTACCGTAGTTGACGCAATGCAGCCTCCAGCAAAAGTTTTGTTCGACATCCTCGCCAGCGTAAACGGCGTGGACGGGCATAAACCATGAGTCAGTTTGAGAATTTTACCGCTTCCAGTCTTTATTGCGACAAATGCAAGGCAACGATGCCGGTGCGGGAACGGCTGCTATTAGTTTTACCCGACAAAGAACTCTACGATTACCTCTGCACTGGTTGTGGCTCGTCGGTAGGCTCACGCGAAATCACGGCCGGTGAAAAGATGATGGCGCAGGCCATCGCTACTCAACACGCGCGCCGAAGACAGGTTCCAATTTCGCTGCATTCCTAACCAGAATGCGGATCGTCTTCATCGGCACGGGAGAAATCGGTGTGCCGACGCTGCGCATGTTGTGGCAATGGCGTGAGCATGAGCTAGTCGGCATTATCACGCAGCCGGACAAACCAGTCGGACGCGATCAGAAACTCGCGGCACCGCCAACCAAGCTCGCGAGTCAGCATTTGAGTCTTCCGGATGCGACACCCGAATGCAGACTTGAAGTGCCGATTTTGCAGCCGGCGCGAATTAAGGCCCAAGAGGCGATTGATTCCATACGTGCCCTGAATCCGGATCTCATTGTGGTGATGGCTTACGGGCAGATTCTTCCACGCGAGGTCCTCGAGATCCCCAAGCTCGCTTGTTTGAATTTGCACGCCTCGCTTTTGCCGCGGTGGCGCGGGGCTGCGCCGATTCAGGCGGCGATTGCGGCCGGCGACCCTGAGACCGGGATTACTGTGATGTACATGGATGAAGGCCTCGATACCGGCGACATTTTGCTGGAGAAAAAAATCGGAATCGCGCCGGACGAGACGGGCGGTTCTCTGCATGACAAGCTCGCCGCAATTGCTCCCGGAGCATTGAGCGAAGCCATATTTCTGCTCGCCGCCGGACACGCACCTCGCATTCGCCAAAATAATGAAAGTGCGACGCATGCACCAAAACTGGAGCGCGAGCAAGGACGGATCGATTGGACGCAGCCCGCTGAACTGATCGAGAGAAAAATTCGCGCGTTCGACCCCTGGCCAGGGGCATTCATGGAAATAGACGGGCGTAAATTGAAGATATTTCGGGCAACGGTTATCGATAGCAGCGGGAGACCCAGCGAAATTTTTTCAAGCGAGAGTGAATTAGTCGTCGCTGCCGGAACGGGCGCTTTGTCATTGCAGGAAGTTCAGCTCGAAGGAAAGCGCCGAATGAGTGCAGCGGAATTTCTGCGCGGCCGCCCGCGGATTGCCCATCTATAGCCGCGGTCGTCGGCCGCGGCGGACGCCCCATGTGCGCTTCTGCGACTAGCGTCGATCGGCGACCGCGGCTACGGCGCATTTTTGTTTTCAACGCCGCCTCATTGCGCCATGTTTGTCCCCCGATGCAGACGGAAGCCGCCGCTTACAAACGCATCGTACTCAAGTTGAGCGGAGAGGCCCTCCAAGCTCCCGGTGCGCGCGAGAACATTTCCCCGCAGGTCGTGCTTGCTATCGCCGATCGGATTAAAGAGGTGCGTAATCTCGACGTGCAAATTGGCGTCGTCATCGGCGGCGGCAATATCTGGCGCGGGACTTCAGCCGCGCATCGTGGGATGGATCGCACCACGGCCGATTACATGGGAATGCTCGCGACTGTAATCAATGGTCTGGCTTTACAAAGCGCGTGCGCGCAGATGGGAGTGGAAACGCGGGTGCAAAGCGCCATCGAAATGAAAAATGTAGCGGAGCCATTCATTCGCGGCCGCGCGATTCGTCACCTCGAGCTTGGCCGCGTGGTTATTTTCGTTGCCGGCACCGGTAACCCGTATTTTTCGACTGACACCACTGCTGCATTACGGGCGAGCGAGATCGGAGCGCAAGTAATTCTGAAGGCGACCAAGGTCGATGGTGTCTACGATTCTGATCCGAATAAAAATCCAAATGCCAGGCGTTACGACCAGGTGAGTTACACCGAGGCGTTGAGCAAGCGGTTGCAGGTGATGGATTCGACCGCATTCAGTTTGTGCCTGGACAACAAAATCCCGATTGTCATTTTTAACATGAACCAGCCGGAAAATATTCGTGACGTGGTGCTGGGTCGAAAAATCGGCACCGTCGTTTGCGATTAGGATTCCAACGAGCCAAAATCGTTTCTATGACTCGCGACGACATTCTTCTCGAGGCAGAAATGGCCATGGAAAAAAGTGTCGATTTCATGGTGCACGAATTTGCGGCCGTGCGCACCGGGAAAGCCTCACCGGCCCTGGTGGAAAATGTGGACGTACACGCCTATGGCTCGACCATGAAGTTGAAACAGGTTGCCCTCATCACCACGCCCGAGCCGCGGTTGCTGGTGGTGCAACCATTTGACGCCGGAACCGTCCGCGACATCGAAAAGGCATTGAACGAATCGCGCATCGGCATTACACCAGCTGTCGACGGAAAAATTATCCGGCTTCCTATTCCGGAACTGTCGGAGGAGCGTCGCAAAGATCTGGTGCGGTCGCTTGGGAAGATGGCGGAGGAAGCGCGTGTGCGGGTGCGTGGCAATCGGCGAACCGCCCTCGATGAAGCGAAAAAGCTGAAAACCGCTGGTACGCTCACCGAAGATGGGATGCGCGATACCGAAGAAGAGGTCCAGAAACTTACCGATCGCTTCGTGAAATCAATCGACGAACATCTCGCGCGCAAAGAAGTCGAGATCATGAAAGTGTAGCGCTAATAACGCTCGGGATCCCTCGGCTTCGCACCGATGACGCGCTCTTACAACCTGACCAAATCCAGCAGGAACTGGCACCACAGATAAATCATCCCCCGCCAGGAGTATTTCACTTCGTCATGCGCTGCCGGTTTAAGGACACCGGCACGGACGTTGTGCGCAATTTGATCGCGCAGATCGTTTTCGATGTCCGTTTGAATCCGCTCATCGTCGAGGGAGTCGAGCGAGATCGTCTCTACCGAATGGTTTTTCAGAAATTCGCGATGACTCTGATAAAGTTGCCAAAAACTTTGGTCCGACCGCTGCCGATTGATCCGAAACTGCGGCGTTAACTTCAAGCCATACGACAACGGATAATTCCAGGTTGTCCAAATCACACCATCCTTTGCGCGCGAGGAAATGCGCAAATAATAAAACGACAGATCGTGTTGCTCGTTCAGACAAATTGTCGCCTGCGCACGATCATCGGTCTTGTAAAAGAGCCGGAAAAACTGGCGGTAGTCCTCCCAATCCCATCCCGCATCATTGATGTGGGCGAAGCCTTCATTTTCGATCTCCCGGCTAATCTCATCCAGTGCCGGAAAGAGACTGGCGGAAGGCGGAGTCTTGGGCCTCAGCCGTTTTTCCTTCGGCAAACGCAAGGTGCGGATGCGGGTGAGAATTTCCAGCCACGGCAGAAATAACCAGCTTGCTCCACCGGCAATGCCCCAGCCGAGGCTGCCGGTGATGAAGTAAAATGCCAGAAAGGTCGCGACGAGAATCCCCAGCGCGCCTAACTTTTGGGCAAAGGAGGTCTGAAAACTCCGCAAGGCGACACTAAGGACAGCAACACCAAGGGTAAGAAATAGCCCAAAAAGCATTAGGGTTCGATCCGATGGTCGTCTAAAAACTTCTCCAACTGCTCGACGTCGAAATTTGCCAGCACTTCTTCGCCCGCCACCAGCGTCGGCACATACGTTTGATCGGAAAGCTCCTTCATTTCTTCGTAAGCAGCGCGGTTCCGCCCGACGTCGATCTCGGTAAATTTGTAACCACGGGATTGCAAAAAATCCTTGGCGTCGATGCACCACGAACACATGGCGCGGCTGTAAAGCGTGAGCTCACTCCTCATAGACAAAGGTAAAACATCGCGCATTTCGTCGTCAACCGTACCGCTGCAATCGATTTCAAGAATAGCTGGGGCGGCGACATCTGCTGCAATGCCAGAACTGATTCCAATAACACCGCGCGTCATGCTGAACAGCGTAGGTGACGCACCAGTCCGGCCGGACAGAGGGATGACACCAAAAGTGATTGGACCAGCCGACCAACGAAGATCACCGAGTCTCCGTTGTTGAGATCCTTCGCTTGCGCTCAGGATGACAGCGCGTGGGCGTGCGGCTTTCGAATTATGCCGAACACTTTCGCCACGATTGGTGCGCACTGCGTACGGGAAAATGCGAAAATCCAAACGCATCAGGTGAGAAGGCTTTTAGTAGGCTTTGGCCCAGAGCACTCGCCTCTCGCTGGGCTGGCTGGTAAAAATACATTGGCCGGGCTCCGGATCGACCAAAGGGATGCAACGGATGGTGACCTTCAGGTCGGCCTTGATCTTCTCTTCGATTTCGCGTGACCCGTTCCAGTGCGCCAGCGCAAAGCCTCCATGAATTTCGGGTTTGGATGAATTCCTGGGCGTGAAGAAATCGTAAAACTCCT
This sequence comes from Verrucomicrobiota bacterium, assembly GCA_046733975.1. Taxonomy (GTDB): domain Bacteria; phylum Verrucomicrobiota; class Verrucomicrobiia; order Chthoniobacterales; family UBA10450; genus AV69. The sequence continues at coordinate 7,177 of JBKPQI010000057.1, read as the reverse complement.
CCTTGCTTCCGATCGTCCGCGTATTGGCCTCGCGGAACTTCAGCGCGCGCTGGTAAAGATTCTCCTGGATTGACCCAAGAATTTCCGAAGCGCGCGCAACGAACTCGTTCGTCGGCATGAACGCTTTTTCTTTCACCGGCTGGTCCCGGCGAGTCACTGCTACCGAACGCTTCTCCAGGTCGCGCGGACCAAGTTCGAGTCGAATCGGGACACCTTTCTTGATCCATTCCCAATTCCGAACGCCGCCACCGAATTGACGGCGATCGATTTCTACTTCGAACGCGAGCTCGCCAAATTTTTTCGCGCGCAGTTCGGCCGCCAGCTTGTCACAGGCTTCCCAGACCTGCGCCTGCGTTTCCTCTTTCGGTGTGATCGGCAGAATTACAATGTGTGTTGGCGCGATGCGCGGCGGTAAAACGACACCGTCATCGTCGCCATGCGTCATGATGACAGTTCCCACCATTCGCGTGGTCATTCCCCAGCTTGTCGTCCAGCCAAACTCCTGTTTGCCTTCGCGGGTCTGAAACTGAATGCCACTGGCGCGGGCGAAATTTTGCCCGAGAAAATGTGAAGTCCCAGCCTGGATTGCCTTGCGGTCCTGCACCATTGCTTCAATCGTCATTGTCTGGACCGCCCCTGGAAATTTTTCGCCCTCGGATTTTTCGCCGGCAAAAACCGGAAGGGCGCAATGATCCCGCGCGAAACTTTCGTAAACCCCGAGCATGCGTTGCGTTTCCTCGCGTGCTTCCACTTCGGTCTCGTGGACGGTGTGGCCTTCCTGCCACAAAAATTCGCTCGTGCGCAAAAATAATCGCGGCCGCATTTCCCAGCGCACCACGTTAGCCCATTGATTAAGAAGAATAGGAAGGTCCCGATAGGATTGCACCCATTTTGCGTAGCTGGCGCCGATGATCGTTTCACTTGTTGGCCTGACGACGAGGGGCTCGTTCAACGGACTGGCGGGTTTCATTTTTCCTGAAGCGTCCACTTCCAATCGCGTGTGCGTCACGACCGCGCATTCCTTGGCGAACCCTTCAACGTGCTCCGCCTCTTTGGCGAAATAACTGAGTGGAATGAAGAGCGGGAAGTAAGCGTTGCGATGGCCGGTCGCGTGAAACATGGCGTCGAGCTGCCGCTGCATGTTTTCCCAAATCCCAAAGCCCCACGGGCGAATGACCATGCAGCCGCGAACATCCGAAGGCTCCGCCAATTCCGCCGCCCGAATGACCTGTTGATACCATTCCGGGAAATCCTGTTCCCGCGTCGGCGAGATGGCGGTTTTTTCGGCTTTGGTCATGATTTTATTTTTCGTTAACGTCGTGAACTTCTTTGGATTTGCGTCGGAAATAGAGGAGAGCAAATTTCACCTGTCTCGCAACTTTGCCGCGCTACCGGAGGTTAAATTTTTCGGAGATGAAACGACAGCTTTTGCTCGCCATTTTGCTCGCGCTCGTGGTAGCGGCCAGCGGCTTTGGCCAGCCTCCACGCGGCGGTATCGACTTCAGGCGCATGCAGCTTTCCGGGCTTTCGCTTGAGGAACAGGCAAAGTTGCGGTCGGCGCACGACATGGCGATGCGAGACCCGGCCCTCCTCCAATCACGAGCGCGCTACGAACAAGCGCGCAGAGAATTTCGCGACCGACTACGCGACGCTTTGCTTAAGGCCGATCCTACCGTCCAACCGATTCTGGAGAAAGCACGGCGGCAGCGGCACCACGACCGGTAAAAACCGTCGCGGTCAAAACTTGGCGGCATCGGTTTCAGCGCGCGTTACCCTCGCGTCCGCATAGCCGCTGGCAAAATCGATACTGCAAACGGTACCGAACCTGGCCTGCCTGCCGTAAGCCGCTCCGGCCGCGTTGTAATTAGAGTTGAAAAGGTTTCTCCGATGGCCGCGACCGCGTATGCCGTCGTCGACGATGAGTGCCATGACAATGGCGCGAGCAGAGCGCTGACCATAGGCAATGTTCTCGCCCCACCATTGCGCCGCAACCCCGTAACGACTGATTCGACTTCCCGGATTACTCCCATTCCGGCCGTGATGACCAACCGCGCCACCAGCCTGTTCCCGACAATGATCAGCGGCGGCTAAACACAAACCGGGCGAGAGCGCGAGAGCTGGCAACGGCTGTGCACGCTGCAAAAATCGTATCGCTTCATCTACCGCACGCACACCCTCGTGCGTGCATAGTCGAATGTTGCCGGGGAAAAGACGAACGCGTCCGGCATAGCTCTGACGCGCTTGTTCCAGAAACGTCGCGTAGAGTGTCGGATTCTGTCGCGCAATATTTATTTCATGAACCACCGCGGCGCCCGTGACCGGTTCTCCATCGAACGCATTTGAAGCGGATGCGAGCAGCCACGGTGAGGCAAGCAAATAAATGACGAATGGAATGAAGGTAGAACACTTCATAATTTCTGGAAAGCACCCGAGGTGCCACCTGCCGGCTGTACGACTGGCGATGGAATGCCAGTGCCGTCCGGATCAGCTAAAGTTTTGCGACACGACAGCGCGTGTCCCTCCAATTGGTTCTTAGCGACTTTTTCGCCTTCTTTGAGGTATCTGCCGGATAACGGCTCGTCATCCCAAGCACGGTTGACACCCGCAGGCATCGCTCGTAGTGTCCGTGCCTTTTCCCCGCCGCCGTTATGAAGACGTTTTCAGCCAAAGCATCGGAAGTTCCACGGAAATGGTGGCTCATCGACGCGAAAGATCAGGTGCTCGGCCGTGTCGCGGTCAAAGCAGCGAATCTGCTGCGTGGAAAAGAGAAAGCTGTCTTCACCCCGCACGTTGATACCGGTGATTTCGTTATTGTCGTCAATGCCGACAAGGTGCGCGTCACCGGCAAGAAGGAGGAGCAGAAGACGTTTATGAGCTTTTCCGGTTACGTCGGCGGGCATAAGTCGGAAAACGTTCGTGCCCGGCGGGTGCGCCATCCGGAATTGCTCATCGAACGCGCGGTTCGCGGAATGATTCCGCATAATCGTCTCGGTCGGTCAGTCTATCGGAAGCTGAAGGTTTATCGAGGCGAAGATCACCCTCACTCAGCGCAGCAGCCGTCAGCGGTGAAACTAGGGTAGGAGAAATATCATGGCACAAGCTCAGGAAATCGTGGCTACTGGTCGCCGCAAAACGTCTGTCGCCCGTGTCCGTATGACGCCAGGCAGCGGCAAGATCGATGTCAACGGCCGGAGCTTTGAAGAATATTTCCCGACCACGCCACTGCAGAACACCGTGCTACAACCGTTGCAGACGGTTAAGCTGGCAAACGCCTACGATATTTCAGTGAATGCCACCGGCGGCGGTAGCAGCGGTCAGGCCGGTGCGGTGCGCCTGGCCATCTCGAGGGCACTGCTCCAGGTGGATAACAATTTGCGAACGACACTAAAGGTCGAGGGTTTGCTCCGACGCGATCCGCGCATGAAAGAGCGCAAAAAATCGGGCCAACCGGGAGCGCGTAAACGCTTCCAGTTCTCCAAACGGTAAACTGTAGCCGTGTCGCCGGCCGCGGCTTCTGGCGGAACTCGGCTTCACGCCGCTGCTACAAGTACGGCCTCGCTCTAGCGGCTGGAGAGTGTGTCGTAGCCACGGCGCTGTCTCGCCCTCTCGCCAACGCCTCGAGAGAGCGAAGACGACTACAAGCCGTTCCTATGGCGTAGTACTCGGCGATGGCGTAGCGGGCAGCACGGATGATTTCCCTGCTACTGATGGCGCGCCACTCGGCGCAGGTGGGGCAGCCGGCGAAACTGTCATGTTCGGTCGAACCGCAGGCGCCGTCGGAGCGCCGGGCTCCGGCGCGACCGCCGGCGGTGTTGCCGGTTTAGCCGTCTTTAAAAACGTTCGCAGGAGTTGGCTGGCTTCCATGGCGGCGTAACTATCGCGATACTGCGTCATGATGGTCTCACAGATCCGCCGTGCATCCTCGGTCTTACCCTTCTGTTGCAAAATGTGTACCTGCTCGATTAGCGCCACTGGCGCATTGAAACCGGGAACAACAGCGGACGCGATTTGCTGGTAGGTGGCAAACGCTTCGTCCTCTTTACCCATCGCCTGAAGGTTCGCCGCCATTGCCATTCGCGCGGTAGTCACCAGTTCGTGTCGCGGAAATTTGTCCACGAATTTCTGCAGCGTTGTATTTGCTTCCGCATATTTACTATCTTTGCGCTGCGCGTCCGCCAGCAACAGGTAGGCAGAGGCTGCTGCCGCTGTATCGCCGTACTGATTAATAACCTGCTCATATGCACCCGGAGTTTTGGCGGCGGCAAACAATGTCGCTGCGTTTGCTTCGCGACGATCGCGGTAGAGCCGGTAACCCGCGACTCCCCCCATGCCGAGAACCGCCAGTCCAAGAACAATGGCAATTTCTTTTCGGTATTTGTACCAAAAAACCTGGGCGTCGAGCGCAGGATCGGTATTGAGTTCCTTGGCGATTGGCATGCGATACGGGCGGGCGAGTTTATGCCACGCACCCGCACGCCGCGCAAGATCGCTACTTCAATTGGTTTCGCAATCGCAGAAGGATTGGAATGGTGGTCACAACGCCCCACGGCCGGTAGCGCCAGACCCGCGCTGCGGTGTTCATCTCTTTCCAAACCATTGCTGAGAAGAAGACCAATCCCGACTCCGAGCGCCGCGTGTCATCGCGATCAGCCCGATGTCCGGCAACGTCAACGTGATGCGTTTTCCAGGCATGCTTATGAAACTTCTCTCCTCGAAATGGCTTCGCTCATCTGTCTTGGTTGCTGACACTTGCTGCGGATCCAAATATTCCTGCGTAAACTCCGACCAAACGTCCTGACTTAAGCAATAACACCACTAACATGACGCAACGTGAGAACCGGGATGAAAGTCCGGAATCGCTTCAAATTCGTCGGGCCGGTAAAACCGACCGAGACCCGATATGGCGAATCTTTCGTGCAGTGGTTGCTAAAGGCGATACGTATGTTTTCGATCCGAAAATCTCGCGAACAAAAGCTCTCGGCTATTGGTTTGGGGCAGGAACGCGCTGTTACGTGGCGGTCTTCAATCAGAGGGTAGTCGGAACCTACGTTCTCAAGGCGAACCAACCGAGCTTGGGCGCCCATGTAGCGAATGCCGGCTTCATGGTAGCGCCTTCAGTACAGGGTCGCGGAATTGGGCGCTCCATGGCCGAGCATTGTTTGCGCGAAGCTGAACGCCTCGGCTTTCGCGCTATGCAATTCAATTTCGTCGTCTCCACCAACAAAGCGGCTGTGCGGCTTTGGAAAGATCTCGGTTTTGAAATTGTCGGCCGGCTGCCGGCGGCATTTCGCCACGCCGAGCACGGATTTGTCGACGTCTACGTGATGTATCGGCAGCTTGGCCCGGCTGTATAAGTCTAGTTAGGTCTTTCACCGTCGCGCGTGATGACTGATCGGCGACGCGAACGCATGCTAGCGCTTCTTCTTCCCGCCGCCTTTTCTCCCACCTTTGCGAGAGCTCGATTTACTCGATTTTTTGCCGCGACCCGATCCGCTCTTTTTGCCGCCTTTATCACTCTTGTTGACCGTGGCCCAGGCCCGCCGCTCGGCTTCTTTTTTGCCTACTCCGCGTTTCTCGTAGCCCTCTTCAATGTGTTCCGCTTTTCGTTTTTGTTTGCCCGTGTATTTCGATTTACTTCCGCGTGCCATAAATCCTCCTTTTCTCGATTTCGCAGCCCATCGTTGTTGCGGATTTATCTTATTGCGTTGGCGATACGCTCATAACGCGCCGAGCGCACGAAACCTTGTTCAGAATGGAAACCTTCTACAATTATGTGGGACCGGTTCTGGGTCTCGGACTGGAACCAAAGCAATTGACCTTTTTGCAAATTTCTCTCCGCGGCATCATCGTTTTCGTGGCGACTCTCGCGATGATTCGCCTCGGCCATAAACGTTCGCTTGCGCGCAAGACTCCGTTCGACGCCGTTCTTATTGTTATTTTGGCGTCGGTATTATCACGCGCCATTAATGGCAGCGCTGCTTTCTTCGCGACGCTCGGCGGCAGCATTGTCATCGTTCTGGTTCATCGACTCTTCGCCTTAATCGCGTATCATTCGCACTTTTTCGGCATCCTCATTAAGGGCCAACCCGAAGTAATCGTGGAAAACGGCGGCTTGGTTGTGAAGACCATGCGGCGAAATCACATTTCGCAGCACGACCTCGAAGAAGACCTGCGACTCGATGCCGAATTAGAATCGACTTCAGAGGTAAAAATCGCGCGGGTCGAACGCAGCGGCGACATCAGTTTCATCAAGAACAAATAAATCCGGCGTGGCATCGCCGCGAAATTGTAGGGGCGCTGTGTCAGCCGCCGATTCGAAACGGAGGCGTTGCACATAAACGCCCTACAATTTCGCGTATTCGCGGCTAGGATTGCTCCGGTGATTCCACACGACAAGCTTTTCACCCCCGGTCCGGTCGAGGTTTCGCGGAAAACCATGGACGCGTTTTCGCATCCGATGATCGGCCACCGCGGCGATGCTTTCAAAAATCTGTATCGCGAAATTCATCCACGGCTTCAGGAATTGTTTGGAACGAAACAGCCGGTTTTCCTTTCCACCTCGTCCGCCTGGGGCGTGATGGAGGGTTCCATCCGAAATCTCGTCAACCGCGCCGTTCTTTGCTGCCTGTGCGGCGCGTTTTCCGATAAATGGCTCGACGTCGCGCGGCGCTGCGGCAAAAACGCCGAGCCGTTGCAGGTCGATTGGGGAAATCACATCGACCACAAACAAATCGATCGCGCGCTCGCGACCGGAAAATTCGACACCGTCACGCTGATCCACAACGAGACTTCCACCGGGGTGATGAATCCTTTGCCGGAAATATGCTGTACGCTCGCGAAGTATCCCGATGTCACACTCATTCTCGACACCGTTTCGTCATTTTCTGCGATGAAGATCGAGATGGATTCGTTGGGTATCGACGTGATGCTGACTGGTTCGCAGAAGGCGCTCGCGTTGCCACCGGGGTTTTGTCTGTTCAGCGTTTCCGAGAAGGCGTTCGGTCGCGCCGGAAAAACCAGAGATCGCGGCTATTATTTCGATTTTCTCGAGTTCAAAAAACAACAGGCGAATTGGATGACGCCAACCACCCCAAGTATCGGGCACATTTTCGCACTTCAATCCAAACTCGAGGACATCTTCGGAGAAGGGCTGACTAATCGTTACCAACGACACGCC
>JBKPQI010000056.1:0-7356 GCA_046733975.1 Verrucomicrobiota bacterium | reverse complement strand
GTAAGAAGGCGTGCGTCCGGTTTGAGCCGTGCTACTTCGCCATGACAAACCATGCAGGCGACGAATAGAAACAGGAGGTAGACTACGATCTGTGAAGTGAGTCGCATATCTTCGCCTCGAAATAATGCGAGGACGACGAATAGAATAGTGACCACAAAAAGCGCATGGAACAGACCGCGGCGATACCACGTCCCATGGAAAGTAAGAATGAAGCTCAGCAAGTAGATGCAAAGCGGCAGGACCCACAGCAGTGGAACCGGCGCAACATCCTGCGTCAAAAGATTGGTTGTTGCCAGTAACATGACCGAACCAAGCATCGGCAACGCGAACCAGAGCCATCGCCCTGAGAAAGTCGCGACGCTCTCCTCAATCGGCGCTGCTTTGACGGACTGCATACTGTGCGATTTTGAAGCATGCGCCTGCCACGCGCACAGGGCACATGATAGAAGGAACAACCCGAATCCCATGCCCCACAACCAGCTTTGAGTTTTGAGACGGAATTGCGGCTCAAAAAATATCGGATAGCTCAACAAACCAAGCAATGATCCGGCATTCGATAACGCATAAAGAAAATAAGGCGCTTTCTTTTGGCCGCCGATATCGAGATGTGCATACCAATTTTGCAAGAGGGGCCCCGTGGTGGCGAGCAAAAGAAAGGGTAGACCGACGCTAACGACTAATAGTTTAAGAATGCCAGCAATCGGCGCGGCACCCGGCTGCGGTTTCCACGAAACACCCGGCAAAAGAGGAGATCCCCAGAGCGACCACGCTAACACAATCCACAGCCCGGCGACGGCCAGAAAGCCAAGGTGAATCTTTCCCTGACTCGAAACGTCGAACGCACAGGAGAGCCGATGTGCATAATAATACCCCGCGAGGAGCAGGACCTGAAAAAAGAGCAAACAAGTTGCCCAAATGCCCGACGTCCCACCGAACCAGGGCAAAAGAAATTTGCCCAAGACCAGTTGTACCTGAAACAGCAAAAATGCGCTGGTGAAAATAGCGAATGCGAAAACAGACCGACGCACAAGGGTGCCAAAATACATCATCGAGAGGGTATCCAAGTGAGAAATGTGCAACGTGCTGCTTTGACGTTGCCAGCTACAAGGAGCGCACTACCGTTGCCGCAATGTTTGCGAAAATAATCGGTGCGCTGGGACTTACGGTCCTGCTGAGCTCGTGCGCAACGGTCGTCCGCGGCGTGCACGAAGATCTCCGGGTTCTCAGCGAACCAGTCGGCGCGAATGTCTATCTCTCAACCGGTGAGAAAGGGGTGACGCCGGCGACGTTTCGAAAGCGCCGGCGCAGCAACAGTTTCCTCGTTACCATAACCAAGCCCGGTTACTATTCGCAAACTGTCACGGTAAAAAGCAAGGCGTCAGCGACAGGCGCCACGGCAGCGGCCGGGAATGTGGCTACGGTTGGACTCGGTGTTGCGGTTGACGCAGGAACAGGGGCATGGGATTCGCTTTACCCAAACCCCATCTCGGTCCGCCTCGTTCCGCAACCCGGCGAACACCCTGCCCGAAACAAGCGGCTGGCGAGCGGCAGCTATCCGGTTGCAGTGCCCGCCGAGCGCGCCGGGATGGTGCGCAGTCCATATACGAGACGACTCTACGATGTGCACGCTGTGCCGCATGGATCTCTCGTGCATGACGTCGACGTGGATAAATTTTTTCTAAACCCGTGATTGCTGAACGGGATCAACGATCCCGCGACAAATGTCCTAGGGGCAGCGGTATCGCCTGCAAATGAGCCAAAATCCCATGTCGCGCGGGTTTGAAGATTTCCCGGTCGGCACGCAGTTGGTTTCTGCCAGTTGCGCGGTCACGGCAGAAGACATTATTGATTTCGCGCGCAAATTTGATCCGCAATCTTTTCATATCGATCCCAAAGCAGCTGAAAAGACTTTGTTTGGCGAGTTGACGGCGAGCGGCTGGCATACCGCGGCGGTGTCGATGCGATTGTTTATCGAGACCATGAATGTGGCGGGTGGAATCGTTGGGCTGGGGGTGGATGAACTCAAGTGGCCGCACGCTGTCCGGCCCGGCGATGAATTAAGAGTGGAGATTGAAATTCTGCAGGCGCGGCAATCGAAATCGCGTCCTGGCTACGGCATCATCCGGATCCGCAATGTGACGAAAAACCAGCGTGGCGAGGTAGTGCAGTCCTTCATGGCGAACACGATGCTGCCTGCGCACTCATAAACCTGTCATCCCGAGCGAAAGTCGAGCGATTCCGTTGCGCAAGCTTAAAGGTAAGATGGCGGGATCGCTCGACTTGGCTCGGGATGATGATGAATTGGAAGCCCCTCCTATTTCCCGAGTAACTTCATCATAGCTTCCGGATAGCGAGAGCCGGCGGCGACATCTTTCGGTGCCACTTCATTGATCCGTTCGAGATCATCGGCGTTCAACGTCACATCCACGGCATCGATATTTTCTCGCAGATATTTTCGGCGCTTCGTTCCCGGAATGGGGACGACATATTCGCCCTGAGCCATGACCCAGGCCAGCGCAAGCTGTGCTGGTGTGCAGTGCTTCTCCCGCGCGATCTCGGTCACTTCATTAACGAGATCTAGATTGCGCTGAAAATTATCTCCCTGAAACCTGGGAGCGGTTCGGCGATAGTCGTCTTGCGCCAGTTCTTCGAAGTTCTTGATCTGGCCGGTGAGAAATCCGCGACCGAGAGGAGAGTAGGGGACAAATCCAATCCCGAGCTCGCGACAAACCCCAAGCACTTCTTCCTCCGGATCGCGTGTCCAGAGCGAATATTCCGATTGCAATGCCGTGATGGGATGCACGGCGTGCGCCTTGCGAATCGTCTCAGCGCCTGCTTCGGACAGCCCGAGGTAGCGCACTTTGCCGGCAGCGACCAACTCCGCCATTGCACCCACCGTTTCTTCGATCGGAGTGTCCGGATCGACGCGATGTTGATAATACAGATCGATGCAATCGATTCCGAGCCGGCGCAGGCTACTGTCGCAGGCTTCTCTCACGTATTCCGGTTTGCCATTGATTCCGCGGAAACCGTGCGTGTCGGGATCGCGCAAAATGCCGAACTTCGTAGCAATCACGACGCGGTGGCGTTTACCGCGAATGGCGCGCCCCAGCAGTTGTTCGTTGGTATAGGGTCCATAGATGTCAGCAGTATCGAAAAAAGTGACACCCAGCTCGATCGCACGATCGATCGTCGCCAGCGATTCCACATCATCGCGCTCGCCATAAAACTCCGACATTCCCATGCAGCCAAGTCCGATTGCCGAGACAATTGGTCCGCCGCGTCCAAGTTTCCTTTGTTTCATGCATTCCTAATCAACCGCGGATTGCGCGGATGTCACGGATAAGTGAAACAGATCAACAAATCCGGAAGGAAGCGACGGAATGTGCCTTCTGTCATCTCGAGCGACAGTCAAGGAATCCCGCAAAGTTGCCTTTAAGGTTCGTAACCGGACCGTTCGACTACGCTCAGGATGACAAGTTGATTAGTCGCGTCTTGCCGCTGCCGGGTTCGATTCGGCCGATTCGTTTGGCGCGGAAGATCGACGTCACGCGTTCGACGTCGCGTTCGGCCACGATCGCTACCATCCCGATCCCCATGTTGAACACTTGATACATTTCCTCCGGATCGACGCCTCCGTTTTCCCGGATAAACTTGAAGATGTCGGGGACTCGCCAGCTGCGAGTGTCGATGACCGCATCGCAGTTCTTTGGAAGGACACGCGGAATGTTGTCGATCAGTCCGCCGCCCGTGATATGCGCGAGACCACGAACTAATCCGTGCGGCAATTTTGTTACCAACGGCTGATAGTTTTTGTGAACGCGCAATAATTCGTCGCTAATCGTTCCGCGCACTCCTGGAATCCGCGATGAAAGTTTAAGTTTCAACTTTTCAAACAAGATTTTGCGGGCCAGCGAATAACCGTTGGTATGCAAACCGTTCGAGGGAAGGCCGAGAACGGCGTCGCCGGGTTTGATCGCACTGCCATTGATGATCTTCCCGCGATCAACTACACCGACGATGCAGCCCGCCAGATCGTACTCACCGCGCTGATATATTCCCGGCATCTGCGCGGTTTCGCCTCCAATCAAGGCGCATTTGGCCGCTCGACAGGCTTTGCTGAACCCACGCAGTAATTCCGAAAACACTCGTGGCTCCAGTTTCTCGGCGCCGATGTAATCAAGGAAAAATAACGGACGCGCTCCGAGCACCGCGATGTCGTTGACGCAATGATTGACCAGATCGGCCCCGACAGTGTCGTGCTTGTTCGCCGCAAACGCGATCTTCAATTTGGTGCCGACACCGTCGATGCTTGCGACCAGGACCGGTTGACGCATGTCGCGAAAATCTGAGGCGAAGAGCCCGCCGAACCCGCCGATTTTCCCCACCACCTCTACGCCGTGCGTTTTGCGCACGAGTGCGTGAATACGTCGCTTCAGCTTGTTGCCGAGGTCAACGTCAACGCCGGCGCGGGCGTAGGCCTTTCGGTTTTTTGTCATGTCGAGCGAAGCCGAGACATCTCTAATTGATCTGAAAATACTTAGAGATTCCTCGACTACGCTCGGAATGACAAGAGGCAGCGGCGGAATTAACCGCGGGCTCTAAATCATCTTAACTCCGCAAACAAAGTCGGTTGTCCTTCTTCCTCCGCCAGCGCGCGTGCGCGTTGCTCCCGTTTTTCCATGATGAACTTGTCGAGTGCGGGATCGACGGGCAGGGGATAGTTCCCGTTAAAACAGGCGAGGCAAAACGAGTTCGCCGGCCGCCCGGTCGCCTTGATCATTCCTTCAATACTTAAATAACCAAGACTATCGACGTTGAGGTATTCGCAGATTTTTCCCATCGACATCTGGTTAGCGATCAACTTTTCGGGGTCGGGAAAATCAATGCCGTAATGGCAGGCAAAGCGATGGGGTGGGCAACTCACCCGCATGTGCACTTCGCGAGCACCGGCTTCACGCAAATTGACAATGCGCGCGCGCGCAGTTGTTCCGCGGACAATGGAATCGTCCACCACCACGACGCGTTTCCCTTCCACCATTTCCTTGATCAAATTCAATTTTACCCGCACATCGAAATCGCGAATGAGCTGGCTCGGCTGCAAAAAAGTCCGGCCGATGTAGTGATTCCGGACAAACGCATGCTGATACGGAATGTTTAATTCCTGGGCGAAGCCGAGCGCCGCATAATTGCCGGAGTCGGGCACTGGCACAACGATGTCTGCTTCCACCGGGAACTGCCGCGCCAGTTCGCGTCCCATTTCCGTGCGAACTTTTCCCACGTTGACGCCGCCAATCATGCTGTCAGGTCGCGCAAAATAGACGTATTCGAACATGCAGAATGCGGGCTGTTCGTCGCGAAACGGTCGTTCTGAGCGCAAGCCATGTTCGTTGATAATCAGCACTTCGCCCGGTTCGATTTCGCGGACGAACTCGGCGTGGATGAGATCGAAGGCGCATGTTTCCGAAGCGAGGACGTAAGCACCGTCGAGTTTTCCAAGAACAAGCGGCCGCCAGCCAAAAGGATCGCGCACCGCAATCAGTTCCTGCTCGCTCATGATTAAAAGCGAGAACGCACCTTCGATCCGGCGCAACGCGCTCAACACGCTGCTCCCGTTATCGGCCGGCCGCGCCAGCAAATGCAGAATGATTTCGCTGTCCGCGGTAGTTTGGAAAATGGAACCCTTGCTTTCCAATTCGTCCCGCAATAGATCGGCGTTGATCAAATTGCCGTTGTGCGCAATCGCCATTTGGCCGCGCACGCAGTCGACCACGAAAGGTTGCGCGTTTTTGAACGTGCTCGTCCCGGTGGTGGAATAACGCGTGTGTCCGACCGCGCGCGTCCCCTTCAATTTTTCCAGCTCTACCTGACCGAAAACCTGTGAGACAAGGCCCATGCCCTTATGTTGAAGGAACGTCTGACCTGCGCCGTTGCTGGTGACAATGCCGGCGCTCTCCTGCCCGCGATGTTGCAGCGCAAACAGGCCGTAATAGGTCAGAACCGCCGCGTTGGGGTGGCCGAATACGCCAAAGAGCCCGCACTCATGCTGCGGAAACGCTTCGCTGTCGGACAACTCTTTATGCGCTGGAGCGCTACAGGACATCACAACAGAACATCGTCGATTTTTATGTTGTATTCAATTCACCGTCATCCCGAGCGAAGTCGAGGGATCCCGCGGTGAAAGCTTAGAGGCAGGGCGACAGGATCCATCGGCTCCGCTCCGAATGACGGCCAATTCACAAGCTTGGGATCGGCTCCGAATCGGTTTCCACGGCCCGGCCAATCGCGTTCCACCAAAGATCGTGAAGCTCGGCAATTGGCCAGCTGAAATCCTCGCCGCACGTGGAAATGCGCAAATCGTTGGCGATCACGCTGCCGATTTGGGCATGCGGTACGTTTTTCGATGTCAATTCCGACAAAACGCGTTCCGTATCTTTCGGATCGCAGGAAATGACAATCCGCGACTGCGCTTCGTTGAAGAGCGCGGCGCATACCTCCTGGGCTGAAGCAGCCGGCGTCCCGCCGGCAATTCGGTCGTTGTCGCCGCCGGGACGGCGGCCGCTACAGGAAGACAAATCGATATTTGCCCCGAGCAATCCATCGGGATTGAAACAGCATTCCGCCAATGCCACCGCTATTCCGCCTTCGCTGCAATCGTGCGCGCTCCTAACGAGACCTAGCCGAATCAGCTCGCGTACCGCATTTTGTACCGCAATCTCGATCTCGATATTCAGTTTCGGCACCGGGCCAGTCTTTCTCCCCATGCAAACTTTGAGGAAGCGGGATGCGCCCAAACTGTCGCTGTAGCCGCGGTCGCCGGCTGCGGCTTTATGTTGGCCGACCTTTGTCTTGCCGGCATCAACGATCCCGGCTACAGGGCCCACCAGAATGATCGTATCCCCAACATTTCTAAACCATTGCGTGCTGATGTGTTTTTCTTCATCGATCAACCCCACCATAGCGACCGTTGGCGTCGGATCGACTACCCCCATCGGACTCTCATTATATAAAGAAACATTCCCGCCCGTCACCGGCGTGCCGAACGCGCGACACGCCTCTGCCATTCCCTCTACTGCCTCGCGCAACTGCCAGAAATTTTCTGGCTTGTACGGATTCCCAAAATTCAAATTGTCGGTCACCGCCAGAGGTCGCGCGCCGGAGCAGGTCAGATTCCGCGCCGCCTCCGCTACCGCAATGCGACCGCCCTCGCGCGGATCGAGCGCGCAGTAGAGCGAATTGCAGTCAGTCGTGGCCGCCAGAATCTTGTTGGCCTCTTTAATATAGAAGACGGCGGCGTCCGACCCGGGCTTCACCACCGTGCCCGTGCGCACGGTGTGATCGTACTGGCGATAGACC
>JBKPQI010000055.1:0-5317 GCA_046733975.1 Verrucomicrobiota bacterium | reverse complement strand
TCTACGAAGTCGGCGAGCGCGATGGCTCATGCTACTTCAGCATGAAGCTGGTGGAAGGCGGTCAGCTTGATGAAGTCACGCGACGCGAGCCAATGCCAATCCGGCAAGCCGTTGAGTTGATCGCCAAGGTTGCGCGTACGGTTCATTACGCGCACGAGCACGGCATTCTTCATCGTGACATCAAACCGGGGAACATTCTGCTCGACCAAAAAGGCGAACCACACCTGACGGACTTTGGTTTGGCACGGCTAACTGAGGCTGAAAGCACCGTCACGCGGACACAGGAAGTGCTGGGCACGCCCAGTTTCATGGCACCCGAGCAAGCAGTGGGAAAGAATGAAGCTGTCACGAGTGTGGCAGATGTGTACGGCCTCGGCGCCGTGCTTTACCGATTGCTCACAGGTCAGCCCCCCTTTGCTGGAGGAACAACCTACGAGACGATCAAGTTACTTCTCGATACGGAGCCGCGGCCACCCCGTCAGTTAAATCCTAAAGTAGATCGCGATCTCTCGACGATTTGCTTGAAGTGTCTCGGGAAAGATCCAAAGCGTCGCTACTCTTCCGCGCTGGCGCTGGCCGAAGATCTTGAGCGGTGGCTTAGGCATGAGCCGATTCACGCGCGTCGTACGGGGGTGATTGCTCGAACCGGCAAGTGGATTCGTCGCAATACGACGACAGCGGCATTGCTCACGGCTCTCGTGGCGCTGGCAGCAATCGCTGCGGCGCTCTTCTTCAATCGTGAGCCTGCCAGACCTCCGGCCGGAATCGCGGTGCTGCCTTTTGAAAATCTCGATGGCAACAAAGGCGACGCGGTTCTTGTCGATGGCTTACAGGATGACATCCTAACGAGGCTAGCAAAAGTAGCCAGTATCAAAGTCATCAGCCGCACCAGCGTGATGCAATACCGGGGCGCGCGAAATATCCAGCAAATCCGCGATAGCCTGCATGTCTCTCATGTCCTAGAAGGAAGTGTCCGCAGACGCGGCGACATGATCCACTTGAATGCGCAACTGATAGATACCCAGACCGACGAGCATCTCTGGGCGGAGCAATACGACCGCAATGTAAGCGAAGTTTTCGCAGTCCAGGAGGAGATTGCGCAAACGATCGCGAATCGGTTGGGGACGAAGCTTTCATCGAAGGAAAAAACACTCTTGGCCGAACGACCCACGTCTGACCCGGTTGCTTATGCCTTTTATGAACAAGCCAAAAACCCCGATGACCCTTACACGCCGAACACCGCGCGCATTCAGCTCCTGAAACAAGCCATTCAACGCGATCCCAATTTCCTCCTTGCCTACTGTGAGCTGGCTAGGATCTACGCCAACCGCTACGGCGACGAGACGCTATCTTCGGACGACCAGCGCGTCGAAAACGCCCGACTCGCGTGGGAGGCCACTGAGAGCGCGCTGCGGATGCGTCCTGACCGCGGCGAACCGCACCTTGGCCGGGCTTATTATTACTTCATGCTTAGTCAATATCCGGAAGCGCGGTCGGAACTAGATCTTGCGCGGAAGTTTTTGCCTAACGATTCGGAGGCGATCTTCCTCGATGGCCGACTTACGCGTTATGAAGGCTCCTGGGACGACGCTCTGGCCAAGGCCCAGCACGCATTTGAGCTCGACCCACACAATGAGTATTTCGTTCGCTGGACTGCTGAGGTCTATTCAAGGCTGAGACGTTATCGCGCGGGCGAACAATTCGTTCAGGACGCGATCAACAGAAACCCGGCGATGACCAAAAACTTCAATGCCTTGCTAGCCGTCTTCAAATTGTTGGCGGGCGACCTGGATGGCGCATTAGAGATCTCGCCGCGCTGTACAAAGGAAATGGAAGAGGCGACACGGTTTTATGTTGCTTTCTATAAACGTGACTACAACACCGCCTTGCAGCTAGCCGCCGCTCGTCTGCCTGACAGCCTCGGATACATTGACACCGATCTTGATTACCCGCCGGCAGCGGAAGACATGATCTACCGTTCACGCGGCGAAAAGGACAAAGCGGACACTATCGCGCGCAGCGTGCGCGCGGAGTTAGAGCGGAATTCGGCCCGTGCCCCACACAACGAATGGTACTACATTCATGCCGCGGAGCTCGATGCTGCTCTTGGGCTCAAAGAACAAGCTATCGCGGAAGGACGCAAAGCTGTAGAGATGCGTCCCATCGCCTGGGACCCGGTGAATGGTCCAGCCCTGGTTTTCGAACTGGCCAAAGCTTACGCCTTATCCGGCGAACACGACCTGGCCATTGAGCAGCTGGAAAAGCTGATCAAGATTCCTTCTGATGTCAGCTATGGCGGCCTGCGCTACAGTCCGCGCTGGGATAAGCTTCGCGGCGATCCGCGATTTGAGAAAATCGTCGCCTCTCTCGCGCCGAAGTGAATCTGTGGTGTAGGCGTGCCGCCTGCATCTAACGCAAAGCAGCCGACGTTCACAGTTTTCTGCTGAGCAAGGGTGTCTTTATACCAATCGCCAAACCTGGCGCGACTCTCACCGATGTCGAAGGGATGAGCCCGCAAGGAGCATCGTCGGTTTCTATATAGACAGCAGCGGTAACAGCCACGGTCTTCTCTTCAGCAAAGGAACCTTCACCACTATTGATGTCCCAGGAGCCGCACAGACGTTTGGTTGCTTCGCGATCAATGCCCGAGGCGACATCGTAGGGAGCACCATCGACAGCAACGGCAACGATCACGGCTTTCTGAGGAGCAATGGGATTTTTACCAACATCGATTTTCCTGGCGCCATTGCCACCGATCTTAATGATATCAACCCCAGTGGAGAAATCGTAGGGCAATACGTTGACAGCGACGGCAACCAACAGGGTTTTCTGCTGACCAGGTAGCATGGTAGAGCGGAAAAGCGGACGGCCTTCATCTTAACGCGGTTGCGACAGAAAAAGTAATTGCGCAAAATCTCTCGCTCGAGAGCGCCCTGCCTAAATTTTGAACACGACGAAGCGTGCCCGCCCAGTTTCCAATTGAAGCGCGGCGATTCGTCGCGCCCAAATTTTTCACTACGAATATTCGCACCTGTTTGCCGGTTGCGGCTCGGGTTTACTGGGCGCGACACCACGGCAGCACAGTGAAATAATCACATCCTCGGTATTGGGTTCAGTCGCGCACAACTTTCCGCGTAACAGCGACCGAATTCCGGCGCAGTACAGCAGTGATATGGCCAGAACTGAAGTCTCGCGGTGAGAAATCAAAGACGGCCAGGCAACAAACAAAAGGAAAACTAAAAATGAAAAGATTCAGCATTACATTCGGAATAATTCTGCTGGTGCTTGGCTGCATTGCCTTTTCGCCGGTGGCAAAAGCAGACCAGGCAATCGTCGGCTTATGGCATAACCGTTTCGTCAGTGATTTCATCCCGCCATTTGAAACTTACGCGCAATGGCATCAGGACGGGCTGGAGATCGAAACCCCAAATTTTGCACCGGGCGTATGCATGGGGACCTGGACACAGACAGGAGCCAGGACCTTCAAACTGTTCCACGTAGGATGGCTGCCCGGCGGCGGACCTAATGGCAGCGTCCGGTTCGAGTTAAGAGAACTAAATACAGTCAGCATTGACGGCAATAGCTTCAACGGACCTTATGACCAGAAGTTTTTCGACGCCCATGGAAACCTCGTTGCCGAGGACAAAGGCGTGATCCATGCAACGCGCCTAACGGTAGCCTTATACTAAACCTGCAGATCAATTCCTCGATACGAGAGCCTGTTGAGTCGTTAGACGCGACGAAGAGGCTCTCAATCGTTGACGGGGCGCGCCGGAGTGGAACGCGGCGCAACCACTTCCCGTCATCCCGAGCGAAGCCGAGGGATCCCGCGGAAGTTACCTTAAAGGTTTCGCGGCGGGATCCCTCGACTTTCGCTCGGGAAGACCGAGTTGCTGCGGTTGACCGAAATTGCCTCACAGGCTACATTTACGATCTATGCCGCCTGTGCTCACAGAAGCGGCCCGCCGACCAAAAAAGCGGAGTCGCATTGCCGAAACGAAAAGCGCCGTTCACGACAGCTCGTGGGCTTTGCACGAACTCGAGAAACACATCCTCATGGATGGATTCAAGATCGTCATCGATCTGGAAAAAAGTCGCGGCTCCTATTTACACAATGCGGCGAGCGGACGCCGGCTGATTGATCTTTACGGATTTTTCGGATCGCTCACCGTCGGATTTAATCATCCCTATTTCGATCAACCGGAAGTAAAAGAGGATTTGCTATGCGCGGCCAAACTCAAGGTCGCGAACTCGGATGTGTATTCGCAATGCTACGCGGAGTTTGTCGAAACGCTTTCGCGCGTCGCCGGGTTTCCGCCGCTGGATCGTTATCTTTTTGTCGAGGGCGGAGCGCTCGCGATCGAAAATACGCTGAAGGCGGCGATGGATTGGAAGGTGCGCAAAAATATGGCTGCTGGTCATGGCGAACGCGGCACGGAGATTTTGCATTTCCGGCGCGCCTTCCACGGCCGCAGCGGCTACACCATGAGCCTGACCAACACCGATCCGCGCAAAACGGATTTGTTCGCTAAATTTAACTGGCCGCGCGTTTCCAATCCTGCGATCGATTTTTCCCTGCCCGAAAACGAACGCGAGGCGGACGTGATCGAGCGCGAGAAAAAATCAGAGGCAGAGATCCGCCAATTTATTGATGACCGCGGGACCGACATTGCCGCAATCATCATGGAACCGATCCAAGGCGAGGGCGGCGACAATCATTTCCGCGGCGAATGGCTGCGAAAGTTGCGGGAGATCTGTGATGAGAACGACATGCTTCTGATTTTTGACGAAGTGCAAACCGGTCTCTGCACCACTGGTCGCACCTGGTGCTGCCAGCATTTCGATGTGCAACCAGATCTTCTCGCGTTCGGCAAAAAAGTGCAGGTGTGCGGTGTGATGGCGGGACCGCGACTCGATGAAGTGAAAGACAACGCGTTCCGTTTGCCATCGCGGTTGAATTCCACCTGGGGCGGAAATTTCACCGACATGGTGCGCTCCACCCATTACCTGCGCATTATCGAGCGGGAGAATCTGGTCGAGAATGCGGCCAAGGTCGGCAGCTATTTTCTCGAGCAACTCCTCGATTGGCAGCGCGAGTGCGAAACGGTTTCCGCGGTCCGCGGCCGCGGCTTGTTTATCGCGTTCGACCTGCCCGACGGCCAGACCCGCGACAAAGTATGGCGGAAGCTGTTCGATTCCGGTCTGCTGGTTTTGAAATCGGGCGAGGATTCCATCCGTTTTCGTCCAGCGCTGGATATCACGAAAGAAGTGGTGGACGAGACGATGGAAATTTTGCGGAAATGCTGTCTCCCGAAGT
>JBKPQI010000054.1:0-12359 GCA_046733975.1 Verrucomicrobiota bacterium | reverse complement strand
GACGAGGTCGTACACTTTCGACGCGAAATCGGGCGAGACGCGAACGCGCCGCGCCAAATCTCCGAGGGTCGTTTTGCCCTCAGTTCTTACCGCCATCCAACGATGCGCAGGACGGCCGGGCACGAACGAACTCGTCCTTTCCGCAAAACCCTCGAGCATGGTAAACACGTGGCCACCCAAAGGCCGATTTGGATCATCGATTGCAATCCGCGCGCGTCCGATGGGAACGGCGTTCCGATAGACGTAGATCATCTTGTCTGCGCCGCTCGTTAGAACGGTGATAGGGCCATCGCTGCTTCGTTCAGGATTCCACGCAAAGTCAGCAAGGACAGCTGTCGTTCGGTCCTCGTTTTCGAGGGGAGTGAGAAGAAGCCCCGGATTGGCTGCGAAGGTTGGCGCCGCAGTTTTTTCGTCAACCACAATGACCGTCGTGCCGCGAGTAGTGATCGCATAAAGCTTTTTGGCAAAATCATGCGGCAGGCGAATGCAGCCGTGACTCGCGGGATATCCTGGCAGATCACCGCCGTGCATCGCGACGCCCTGCCAGGTCAGCCGTTGCATAAATGGCATGGGTGCGTGGTTGTACTTGTTCGAGAAATGCGTGACTTCCTTTTCGAGGATCGTGAAGACGCCGGCCGGGGTCCGTCGGCCGCTCACACCGCTGCTGATGCTGGAGTAAGCGATCCGAATTCCATTGCGGTATGCGCTCAGCGTCTGCTCCGGCAGGCTCACGATTACGACCAGAGGACCGCTCGGAGCGAGCTCGGGTTCCCAGAAGAACGCGCCTGCGTGGAGCGATCCGATTGGTCGATCAGCGGCTAATGCTGTCGCTGCCGTGCAAGTAACGACTAAAAAGCAACGCAGGATGGATTTCAATCGAAGTCGGAAAGATCGATCGCGCCTTCCTGAACTGGCCAGATCTCGCGAAGATGCGGTGGGAAAATGCCCCGCAATTTTTCCGTCTCACCGGGCGAAAGGTTTTGCGTCAGCAGTTGCAGCACCGCCTGCGTGAGCCGCATTGGATTGACGTTTTGATCGGCGGCAAAGTTTTCCTTTACCGCATCGTAGAATTCCTGCGCGGTCTTGAACTTCACCGGGGTCGCGGCTGGTTTCCATTCATCATAATAGAACCCGCGGATCAGCATCGGGAGCTGCGCGCCGAGGTGCGCCGCTTCCGGCACCGGCAACCGATCGCGCAAAGCGTGCAAGACTGCGCGTAAGCCGTGATACGCCTTGTGATGATCATCCCAGTGCAGCGCATCGCTGAGTTGTTTGATCCAGAGATTCGTCTTCTGCAAGGTCGCGGCGAAAACTTCGGGTTGACGCAGATGGACATCGGTTGCGTTCATGACAAAAGACTGATGCATGGCGCACGCAACGCTTCGCGCCTCTTGCTAAAGACCGGTCGTTTTTTGCGTGCCCATGACAAGTTCGCTGGGGCGACTCCACCCGCACGAAATGCATGACTTCAACAGCTCTACGCGATGAACATCGCCGCGGCCGCTGCGAACATCACAAACGCCGCGACTCCGACAATGATTCGCGCCGTCCAGGAGCTTGGCTGCCCCTGCATCAGCTTGCGGTCGGACGCAGCAACAAGGATTCCAATTAAGAGAAATGGCGCAAGCACCCCGTTAATCACGGCCGTGTAAAATAGCGCTTTCAGCGCGTTGATGTTGAAAAGGTCGAGGGCAATTCCAAAAAGAGTCGAGAAGATCACGACAGCGTAAAACGGAATGGCGCCGCGGAATGGTTCGTCCAAGCCTTCCTGCCATGAAAATGTTTCCGCAAATGCATAGGCCGCCGAACCGGTTAGAGTCGGAATCGCGAGAACTCCCACGCCGATAATGCCCAAGGTGTAAAGGGTTGATGCAAACACACCAGCCAACGGCCGCAGGGCTTCCGCAGCCTGACGCGACGTTTCGATGCTTGTGATCCCGTGCCGATGCAGTGTGAGCGCGGTCGTTAGGATGATGAAGTACATCACAATATTGGAAAAGAAGGTGCCGACGCCTACATCGACTTCACGTAAACCGAGCTCGCGCCGAGTTGCTCCTAGTCGGTCAACAAGCATTCGTCGTCCCATCGCTTTCTCTTCTTCAACTTCCTGGGAGGACTGCCAGAAAAACAAATAGGGACTGATGGTGGTGCCGAAGATTGCGACCAGGCTCTGCCAGCCGTTGTGATCGTGCGGCAATGTGGGAACAAATGTGTCGCGCAAGACGCTGCCCCAATCCGGAGAAACAATGAAAGCATTGATGATGTAGGCAAAGAGGACAGTCGCCAGCCACTTCATCACTGTGGCGATGTGGTGATAGCGGAATCGGATGGTGGCGAAGGCCGTCCCAATAGCGAAGATCGCGACAAAAAGATGCGAGTTGATTCCGGTAAGCATCTCAGCTGCATCCGCCATCCCTGAGAGATCGGCGCCGACGTTGATGGTGTTAGCCGCGAGCAACGCAAGTGCTCCCAAAAACAGTAAGGATCGCGGACCTTTTCGCCGCAAAGCATCGCCTAGTCCCATACCGGTAACCATTCCAATGCGCGCACACATGAATTGCACCGCGGCCATGAGCGGCCACGTG
Organism: Verrucomicrobiota bacterium; assembly: GCA_046733975.1. Lineage (GTDB taxonomy): Bacteria > Verrucomicrobiota > Verrucomicrobiia > Chthoniobacterales > UBA10450 > AV69. The sequence goes on along the minus strand of JBKPQI010000054.1, from coordinate 9,774 downwards.
ATCAACGCCGTCCAGAGAAGGGAGGTTCCGAGTTGCGCCCCGGCGATGGAGTAAGTCGCGATCCCCGATGGATCATCGTCCGCGGCGCCTGCAATGACGCCGGGCCCGAGCGCGGAAAAGAAGCGTTTTACCGGGTTCGGTTTACGCGGTGAATTTAACCAACCCATGTGAATCGACGGAGCGCAGAGAGACTAAGGCTTGGCTGCTTTTGTTGAACGGTTAGACATGCTGAACTCGATTCGTTTTTAGGTTTGGGCTAACGACGTGGGCTCAAAGGTGGATGCACGATGCCTGAAGGGCGCGAGAGATTTCGCTTTTCGCTAGTCTCGGCGAACCGATACCATGAGTCGCACACGCGCCAACTCTTTGCCCTTCAATCAAAACAACACGGCCCGCGCGGTCGCCGGGCTATGCCTCCTTCTCTGGGTACTGGCCGCGATCCATCCACTTGATCGCAGCGCGTGGCTGTTGGAAAACATCCTGCTCGTTCTGTTTGTCGTCGTACTCGCACTGGCCCACCGGTGTCTGCAGTTGTCGAATACCTCTTATCTGCTGTTGGCTGCTTTCGTTATTTTGCACATCATTGGCGCCCACTACACCTATGCCCGCATGCCGGCAGGTCTCTGGGTGCGCGATTACTTCGGACTATCGCGAAATTACTACGACCGGTTTGCCCATGCCGCGTTTGGATTTCTCCTCTTCTTTCCCGTGCGCGAATTGCTCCTGCGCTTCAGCGGGGTGAGGCGCGGGTGGAGTTTCTGGTTGGCGGCAGCGATCATTCTCGCGGTCAGCGGTTCTTTTGAAATCATCGAGAGCATCGTCGCCGAAACCGTCGCGCCCGGGCAAGGCGTGCAATGGCTGGGAGGCCAGGGCGATGAATGGGATGCGCAGAACGACATGCTCGCAGCTCTTGCCGGAACGCTTTTGATGATGGTGCTAGTCGCGTTCTGGCAGCGGCGACTAAAACCAACATGATCAGGCCAAACACTCGCGATTTTGCCCGATACTTCCTTCCGGTCGCCCTCGGTTTGTATTCCGCGTTCTGGCTCGCGCTAGCCCTGCATCCGCTGGATCGCGCCGACTGGCTGCTGGAAAACCTTCTTATCTTCGCGGCAGCCGTCGTTCTTGTGGCGACTTATCGCCAGTTGCGCTTTTCTAATCTGTCTTACGCGCTCATTCTCATTTTTCTCATGTTCCACACCATTGGCGCGCATTACACCTACGCCAAAGTTCCAGCCGGATTTTGGCTACAGGATTTGCTGCACTTGAAGCGCAATCACTACGATCGCGTGATCCATTTCAGCTTCGGATTTCTCCTGCTGTATCCCATGCGGGAACTGTTGAGCCGCTCCGCGCGAGCGCATGAGCGCTGGGCCACGTGGCTCGCCGTGGCTGCGCTTTCCGCGCTAAGCAGTTTCTTCGAAGTTATCGAAGCGATCGTCGCGCAAATTGTCCGCCCTGATCTGGGCTCTGCCTATCTTGGAACGCAGGGCGACATGTGGGACGCACAGAAAGATATGGCCGCGGCATTCGTCGGTGCAGTTCTCGCCGCCGCCATCCTGGCTTTTCCCAGGCGTCACCGTTCGCCTAGTGGGCAGGCGAGAGCATGATGTCTTATCTGGGAAGCGGGCTCCTGCTGGTCGTGCTGAGATACTGAACGACAGCTCCGTTCGTGGAATTTCGCACCTGCTCGGGTGTACCTTGCTCAGCGATTTGACCACGATGAAGCATCGCGATTCGCGTCGCGAGCCGCCAGGCAGTGCGCACCACTGGCGTCGTGATGATTGCCGTCACCTTCGTTCGCTCGGTCAAGTTAATGATTAGCTTTTCGATGACCGCACTCGTCACCGGATCGAGTCCGGCTGTTGGCTCATCAAAGAGCATAACTTGTGGGTTCGTTACGAGTGCGCGGGCCAGGCCCACACGTTTGCGCATGCCGCCACTGAGTTCAGACGGCATCGTTTCTCCTTCGCCGGCCAAGCCGACCATCTCCAGTGTTTCATCTACGATGTCGCGGATTTCGCGCTGGCTCTTCGCCGTTAATTCTTCGAGCGGCAATGAAAGGTTCTCGCGCACGGTGTTCGAGCTCAACAGCGCAGCCTCCTCAAAAACCATCCCCATGCCGGTCCTCACGTGTTGCAGCTCACTTACACTCAGAAGTGAAATGTCGCGCGCATTGACCAGGACCGAGCCTGAAGTCGGTGTGAGCAGTCCAAGGATGAGCTTGAGGATGGTTGTTTTTCCGGCGCCGCTCTGGCCGATGATGACAAGGCGCTCCTGCGGTTGAACAGCTAACGAGATGTGATTGAGAACCGGTGTGGCACCGAACGCGAGGCTGACATCGCGAAGTTCGACGATTGCTTTCTCCGGATATGCTATGCCTCGTTCCACCGCGTTGCTGCGCTCTCAGTGCGAGGCGGGATCATGCCACGGGTGTTCGCAAGGCGAGCCCCATTTATCGCACCAGGTGAATTCTGCGCGCGGCGGAGCATTGGCGATGACGCGATCGAGTGTCCGGTGCAGCGTGTCGATCGAGAACGGTTTGCACAGGCATGCGGCCGCACCATGGCGGCGAGCGACGGGAGCCATGTACGTTTCTTCAAACCCAGAAAGGACGAGTAGCGGAGGCTTATCGTGACAGCCACTCACGGCTTCCAGCAGCGCCATTCCATGCGCCCCCGGATCGACATCAACGATGACGACGTCCAGATGCCGAAGTTCCTTTGTCAGAAGTTGAAAAGCTTCTGCGCTCGTTTGCGCAACGCGAACTCCGTGGCCAGTTCGTGCGGCTGCTTCCAGAACAAAGCCGAGCGAATCAGCGTCGGCATCGACAAGGAGAATGAGGTTGGCTTTCATGCGATGATCAGTTATCAGGGTTGAATCGGCTGGGCACGCTGATGACTGGACATTCCGCGTAACGCACTACGTGTTCCGCTACGCTACCCATAAGCGCGTGCTTGAATCCGGTGCGGCCATGTGTCGCCGTTATGGCAAGATCGATATCATCGCGGCTCGTTTCGGCGCAGATTTCATCGGCGGCATAGCCGGTATGGATTTCGACCTCGGTTGCAATCTCCTCAAACCAGCGTGACTGCCTAAGTGCTTCCAGCTCCAGCTGCGCATTTGCCTGTCTCTCTGCATGAGCGGCATCAAGACTGACCCGATCAACGGTCACGATCTCTGCATAGGGATAAACCGCATGAAACAGCCGAACGGTCGAGTTGAAGCGAGCCGCCATCCTCGCCGCATACTTCACCGCCACAAAGCAACATTCCGAAAAATCGACTGGCACCAGAATTTTCCGCGGCCGGAAAGGCGGAGCTTCGCCAACCAAATCTGCGCTCAGGGACCGATACGTGCGCCCGCGAGGAATCAGCACCGGGCATGATGCGAAACGCACAACGCGCTCCGCCGTGCTACCCAGGACGATGTGTTTGAGTCCACTGTGGCCCCTCGTCGAAAGAACGATCAGGTCAATATCGAGGTCGCGAGCCAGCTTGCAAATTTCCTCATATGGTCGCCCGGACGCGACGTGGCAATGCTCTGGATGGAAGTGAACATCGTGCCGTTGCTGAACTTCATCGAGTCTGTCCTGCATCAAGGCGACGGCGTCCGCGGCATTGAGCAGCAGGCGTCCTGCGCCTGCAACGGCCGTCAACTCATCGCTCGGTTGAATGTGGGCCAGCTGGATCGTCGCTTTGAATTCTTCGGCGAGGCCAATGGCGTATTTGAGTGCCTGCATCGACGGCCGCGAAAAATCGAGCGGCACCAGGATTGTCTTGATCTGCAGTGCCTTCGCGCACTCGGCTAAAGTCTTGTTTGTCTCAGAGGCGGAAGAGCGCGCTTTGTTAAGGTGCAACTCGCCGGCTTCAATGCTCGTGCTCATGAAGCAACATTGCGCGAGCTTCTGCGCAGCGTCTTAGCGCGCTTTGCGAAAAGCACGGCGTTTTTTGTCATGGGGTAGAGCAGTGTTGAGCTGCACGCTGTTTTCGAATGTCACGGGAGATGCGATTCGCGGAACTTGTTTGTCCTGCGGCGTTCAGGAAATGCATGTCTCGTCAGCTTGCTGGAGCGCTTGGACGAATCCGCAGTTTTGTTCCAAACCGGCGTTATCGGCCGCGCCAGCTTTTGTGACGCTTTTCCGAGACCGGCGCGGAGAGTAGCGGCTCTCACCTGTGGGTGTGAAGGAACAACCAGAACTGAACAAGGTGCATGCCGCACGACCTTCTCAGCAGTGCTGCCGATAAGGAGATGATCCAAACCGGTCCGGCCGTGCGTTGCGGTGATGATCAAATCGGCATTTATCTCCTCTGCGGTGTCGCAGATTCCGTCAAGCGTCTGCTCTGCCAGCACTTTGCTTTCGAACTTCACGCCACCGAATTTTACGCTCCGCAGGAAGCCCGCCATTTGCTGTTCACCGCCCGCCCGCGCCTGCTCTCGATACGGCGACAAGTCGTACATCGCGTAGCCGTCGGCGGTGAAGGATTGCCCGAGTTCGACTACGTGAAGGACGACGATTTTCGCCGCAACTTTGCTCGCGAACTCAATGGCGTACCTCAGTCCAGCCCGCGAGCACTCCGAAAAATCCACCGGCACCAGAATGGTGTCGATGCTCGATCTGCCGTTTGATCTTCGCGCAATTGTTCGCTTTCCTTTCCTTTGCCTCGCGACAAAGACCGGGCAAGGAGAGTGCTGGACCAGCCTCTCGGCCGTGCTGCCAAGAAAAACGTGCTTGAGGCCGGTGCGACCGTGAGTCGGCGTGACGATTAGATCGGCCGCGATCTCTTTTGCGACCGCGCAAATTTCGTTGAAGATAGGGATGTCCTGACGGACATAGCAATTCACGGCAGGTATTCCGTGCTTTTCTGCCAGAGCCCGAAGTTCGTCTGTAACCCGACGTGTGGCGTCCTCCTGAAACGTAATCATCGGCGCCGTCGGCACTGCTGATCCCGGCGCGATGAAACCGGCCGGATAATAGAACTCGTGCACGTGCACAAGATGGATCGTGGCGCCGAAGCGCTGACCCAGACGTTGCGCAGTCTCAATCGCCAAAATCGATAGCGCAGAGAAATCTACCGGGACGAGAATGTTCCTGATACTCACCTTTTTCATGAGCACAAAATGCGGCTGCGTCCCAATGCTCGCTCGCCACGGTTTGTCATAAACCATTCGTTTCTTGCGTCCGCGATTTCTCCAAGAAAGTTTTCGGGTGACCTGCGGCCTGATTGTTCTTCACAAATTATGGTGAGTTTTCCACAATTTACGTGGAGCCTTCGGGACGGCCCAACCATCACACTGCGGTCATGGTCACACGAAGAACTTTTCTACGATATGGGCTTGGAGCGAGCGCGGCTCTGGCCCTGCCCCGTACAGTGCAACAGGCATTTGCCGCGAGACCGACGCGCAGCATGCTCGGGAAGTACATCCAGCCACTGCCGCTGCCCGGTGCAGGCATTCTGGTGGCTGCTCCGAGCGCCACGAACCGGTACGCCTTCACCCAAGTCGAGATCGCGCGACAACTTCATCCCAACCTGCCGCCCACACCGTTCTTCGCCTATGATGACGGCTCTGGATTAGCCGGCCAGGCAGGCTCATTTGGAATGGCAGTGGTCGCACAAAGCGGCACAGCACTTCATATCAGTTATACCAATCAACTGCCATCAACCTATCCGGATTGGATTCCCGTTGACACACGATTGACCCCGGTCGGTGACCAAATTCGGCTAATGACCCATTTGCACGGCGGTTTTGTCGCGGCAAACAGCGATGGTAATCCAGCCATCACACCAGACGGATTTGGCCGCGACGAGACGCAGAGCGCCTTTTATCCAAACGAGCAGCCAGCGACCCTCTTGTGGTTCCACGACCATGCTCTCGGCGCGACCCGGCTAAATGTGTTTGCCGGCCTCGCCGGCGGCTACATTCTACGCGATCAGTTCGACACAGGTAAGGAACCTAACCCGATAGGCATTCCCGGGGGAGCGTACGAAATTCCGCTTGTCATTCAGGATCGCCAATTCAATCCCGACGGAACATTTCTCTACCCGACCAGCGACATTGAAGGTGCTACCTGGATTGGCGAGTACTTCGGGGACGTGATGCTCGTTAATGGCAAAGTTTGGCCATACTTGAACGTCGAGCCACGGATGTATCGGTTCCGCATCCTCAATGGATGCAATGCGCGCATTCTGAACCTCAATATTGGGGGCCCGACCTTTTGGCAAATCGGAGCTGAGGGTGGCATGTTCGATATTCCAGTGCCGGTAAAAAGCCTGGTGATGGCCCCGGCCGAACGCGCCGACGTGCTGGTTGATTTCAGCAAGTTCGCCGGGCAGACCCTGATGCTCATCAATCACAAGCCTCAAAAACCAGTCTCAACACCGGCACCGCATCTGCCACAGGTGATGCAGATCCATGTCGGAACAATTGTCTCCCACCCTAGCCCAAACTCGATTCCATCAAGTCTTCCCGGACGAGCAGCAAATTTGAGCAATCCGATCCGGACGCGCTATATCACCCTTAACGAGATCGATGTCGACGAGCCCACCTGGTTCTTGAACCTGAACGGCGTGCATTTCGAAGCTCCGATAACCGAGAAGCCGCGTGTAGGCACAGTCGAGGATTGGGTTTATATCAATATGACCGCCGATACACACCCGATGCACACCCACCTGGTAACCTTCCAGGTCGTCGGCCGCACACCTTTCAACGTGGCGGCGTATGAAGAAGCCTTTGAGGGACCGCATGGAGTTCCGGGTGGCATTGATCCAACTCCTTTCGCGACTGGCCCGATGGAACCGCCGGACCCGACGGAACGCGGCTTCAAGGATACCGTTAAAGCGAACCCCGGCTATTTCACTACGATCAGGGCGAAATTTGACCTTCCGATCGGGGTGACAGCGCCGCAGACCTATGTCCACCACTGTCACATTGTCGAGCACGAGGACAACGACATGATGCGCCCGTTCACCGTGATGCCATAACTACTAGTCGGCGCTCTGCGCTATTTGGCTGAGTGACAGGTTGCTTTTTATGCTACTCGACGTAGCCCCATCCAGGCGTCCGACTAGCAAGGATCCCTAAGTTCCGCCCTTATGTAACGGAACAAAGCTGAAGGCGAGAATTTGCGCGTGCCGCGGCTTCCACCGTCCCACTAAAACGCACCTACGTGTCTGGCACCCGCGTCCCGACCGGTATTGCTGAGCTCAAAGAACCCTTGCGGTTCAGGCTGGGAAAAGAACGGCGCCCCCAGGAACTCAGTGACCCCAATTCATGTCGTGCGGGTCCGACGCGATTGTTGTGCCCTCGTAAATTTGTTACACGCGATGCAACTTGTTCCAGATGAGTGCGCCGAGGAACCCGAACAAATATCCGATGACAGCAGTAATGAGGATTAACGTCAGTGCGGCCACCAGATCGAAGGCTTTGACCACATAGATCGGCCTGATCATGTGAGCCCAAAAAATGAAGTCGATGATCGGTTGCGCCCAACCAAGCGCGACGAGCAGCGACCAGCACACGTGCCAGCCACCAATCAGTGCCGCGAATACGATTCCGATCTTATTCGGGTTGGTCATGCTGTCTGTGGGTTAAGCAGCTTTACCTGGCTGGCTTCGATTGCACAAATGGGCGCGAAAATGACTGGGCGATTCTCCGAAGACGCGTTTGAATATGCGATTGAACTGCGTCAGCGATTGGAAGCCAACGTCATAGGCAACTTCACTGATGCGCCGGTTCGGGTTTAGCAGCTGTGTTCTCGCATCCTCCAGGCGAACCCGCGCAACGTAGTCGGTAAATCTTAGTCCGGTGGCTTTGTGGAACACTTTGCAGAAGTGAAACACGCTTGCCCCTGCAGCCTGTGCCACCCTCGAGAGCGTCAGCGGTTCCGTTTTATGTTTTTCGATGTACTCGCGCGCTTTCTGCACCAGCGGCGGTTCCGCGGCGTCTCTTTCCAAAGCAATTTCGTGAATGAGGCTGGAAAGCTGCGCCGCGAAAAAACTCAGCAGCCGCACAATCGCATTGTATTTGTCCGGCAGCATTACCGGGTTGTGCTCCCATGCCTGCCGGAGCTTTTTGTTAAACGGAACACCAATACGTGCCAGTTCGCGGCTCACCTTCGACGTATCGGAATCAGCGGGTGCATGGCGCAGTATCTGGCCTATCCGCAAATACCCGATCACCTGTTCACCTAACTTCACCGGCACTGCTGTTTCGGTTAAACCAAAAGGACACGTGACCGAGTGCGGCACCCCAGCCGTATGCTTGATCATTTCATCATGGGCTTTCAGGCATACGGGAAGCGTTTTTGGATTCTCAGCCAGTAGTGCGCAAAAGGGGTTCTCTTGTTTCTTCCCGTGATGCGCGAGCTGCCAGTACTCAAGAGGGCGCAAAACCAGACTCAGCCCAGTCGCCTTGGTAAAAACGCTCTCATAATCGCGATACAGCCGCGAGCGCAGCAGCAATTGAATTAACTGCTTGTTCGCGCTACCGCCCGCAGAAGTATCGGATGTCAGCACGGTAGCAACGATTGTGGACAAACAATTTACCCGACTCGTCGCTCATGGTCAATCCCATTTCGCCTGATCCGTCTCTTTCTCAGCACTGAATTCGTCGTCGTCTAGACCGGTATCCATTTCCTGTTCCATGAATGGCGAGAGACCGATGACCGGCGGTAAGCGCTCGCAACGCGAGTGGATCGCCAGCATCTTTCGGCGTCCCGCTTGTAAACGGTAAACCATTATCGACGCTATTCGTTTTAAGAGCGCGTAGCCGAGCGAGTGATCGCGCTCGCAAAGTTCTCGCAGCTTGGTCGCGTCGAAACTGATCGCCTCTACTTCTTCTCTGGCCCGTGCCGTGAAATGCCACGCGTAAGGCGGAAACATCCAGGACCACCCGAGCACATGGCCGGCTTCGAGCGTTTCGATCACAACCGGGTCTCCGAATTCTGCGCTCGATTCAAGGATAACCTTGCCGCTCTCGATCAGATAAAGCCGATTGGCAAACTCGCGTTCGCGTAAAATTGTCTGGCCCGGTTCAAAGTGCACGCTCTTTGCGCAATCCATCAACGTCGCGAGGTGCGCCTCACTGAGGCCGGCGAGAAATGGATGCAATGCGATCCGCGAGGCGAGACTTTCGGTGTCTGTTTTGGCTTCCATTGTTAGCGGCCTCACTTAGACGAATTCATGTTCTTTTTCGCGGACAACAAGGACCGGACAAGGCGCAGCCCGGACAACTTTCTCCGCGGTACTGCCAATACAGAAATGTTTCCAGCCGGTAAGGCCGTGCGTGGCAATGATGACGAGATCAACGTCATGCTCTTTGGCCGCCTCAACGATTTCATGTGCCGGCAACCCCGTCCGCACAGTCATGTTTGCCGACACACCTGTCCTTCGCGCCGAATCAGCCCAGGCGCGCAGGTTCTTCTCAGCCCGCGAAAGCTCTTCCTCTGCAAAAGCAGGAGCGCCGCGAACACTCAGAAAGGTCGGTGATGATGCCGGCTCAAGAATATTGATGAGGAGAAGTTCCGCATGGAATTGCTGCCCGAAACGCAAGGCATATTTGAACGCGTTGCTCGATGCGGAGGAGAAATCAGACGGAACCAGAATCTTGTTGATGTTAAGAAGGTGCGTCTTCGTTTCGGCGGGTAACGTTTGGATCGTCATGGCACAGCGACTCTAAACGCCGCCTGCGCCCTCACTCCCCCGACCTTGCGAAATCATGTGCGTTTCTTGTGATTAAATGAAGCGGCACATACGAACTTGCTTCACCATCATC
>JBKPQI010000053.1:0-16359 GCA_046733975.1 Verrucomicrobiota bacterium | reverse complement strand
GCCGGCCGCCAACCGGGTGTGCACCTGAACGACCTCGGCCATGAGCAGGCTCGCGAACTTGGGCGAGGACTGGCGTCGCTGCCGATTGAAGCGGTTTATTGCAGTCCGCTGGAACGCGCTTGTGAAACTGCCGCCCCGCTGCTCAGGCGGCTCAAGCTCCCGCTACAAACCGCTGACGAATTTAACGAGATCGATTTCGGTGATTGGACCGGTCACGCTTTCGCCGATCTGGATCGGCTGCCGCAATGGCAACGCTGGAACTCGTTCCGCAGCAGCACGGTCGCGCCCAATGGGGAATCGATGCTCGAAGTCCAGGGCCGAGGGTTGCGGAAAATGTTCGAGCTGGAACGTCAGCATCGCGTTGTCGCCATCTTTAGCCATGGTGACTTGATCCGGGCGATATTGGCGCATTTTCTCGGCCTCCATCTCGATTTCATTGACCGCGTCGAAATTGCGCCGGCATCGGTTAGCCTCGTCGATGTAAATGGCAACGGTGCAAGGATCTCGTTAGTCAACGGCACCGCCAGAGCGGCGGCCGCCCTTTTCTCTCAGGACGAGTAAGTCATTGGCCGCCACGCTCCATCGCCTCGATCAATTTCTCCGGCGCAACGTCACGCTGTAATTCCGCCAACTCCGGATCCTTCGAAGCTTCCACCTGCAGTTTATCGGCGACCGCTTTGACCAGAGTAATTAGGCGAGTCACTTCGTGTTCGGCCAGCAAACTGATCTGCAAATCCAGTTCGGCGCGTTTTTCCGCCTGCTTCGACATGCGATTTTGCGTAATCAAAACAAAGGTCGAGAGAAAAATCGCTTCGACCGACGCTGCCATCGCCAGAACGACGTAAGTCGGGTCAAACTTTGGCAGCGGAACTCCGGGAAGATTGATGACAATCCACGCGCCGTAGATCAGCAGATGAATGTAGATGAAATACATGGTGCCGGTGAAATTGGTAATCACATCGGCCACGCGTTGTTGCACTCCTCTCTCGCGTTCGTCGCGCTGTCGCCGCGCCAGCAAAGTGTGAATATTACGTTCGATCACGCCCGCGAGCGGCGGCTGTTGCACTTCCTTCGCATTTTGCGGCCGATGCATCACGGTTGATTCGTCGCTCGCGCCGCCGCGAGACGTGACACGGAATTTAAAGAGTCCTCCCTTGATATGGAAACGAGCGGAAGCCTCTGATTATCAAGACCAACGCCGGGTGCGGTTAATTTGAACCGCGGTCACTTTTCTCGTAACCGCATCTCGTTCGTCAGAACGAATCCGAGCTGCTGGTAAAGCGGATGACCGTCCTCCGAGGCGTGAAGCACGAGATCTTCAAGATGTTGATGGCGTGACCAGTCGATGATGTGTGCCAACAGCAATTTCCCAATTCCACGCCGGCGCCATTCCGGTTCGGTGAATACATTGACAATTAACCCCTGACGACCTTCGGCAATCGTGACCTGGCCGTTGGCGTGGCGATGTGGAAACGGCGGAACTGTTCGAATGATCACACCCCCACCGGCGATGATCTTTTCCGGCGTCGCTGGTTCGCTAACGAGCCAGCCAAAGTAATCGCCGGAAGCAAGCGCTTCTTTGAGCCGATCGAGCGCCTTTGTGCGAAATGATTCAAATAATTCATCTGGCACCAGCCCCATGTCCTGAAACATGCGCGCACGGTGCCAGCCGATGATACCGACATCTTTCGGTGTAGCCTGGCGAATCCGAAATTGTGACACGAGACGGGGAAGCTCTTTGCGGGTAACGTTTGTTGCAAGCTAATCAAGGCGCCCGACGAAAGCCTATATATATAGGTACGCCGCAGGTGTGGTTCACCGACGCGGCCGGCGGGCGATTTGCGGTCAATCGCCCTTGCGTCAACAGGCTGCTGCGGTTCTAGCCCATTCGCAGCCAGGGAAGGTGTAAACGTTCGAGTGGTCCGGTCCCTTTCCGCAGGCCAGTAAGCGGCAGGTCGCCGCCGGTTCTCCGGCGTGCGCTGCGCAAAACGTCGTCGGTTGCGTCTGAGGCAGCGTACAAACATGACGTTGTTCCCCCGAACCCCGCGGGACCGAGCCAAGAAAGCGGCAGCGCAGGACCGTAGGGAGCCACCAACGTGGAAGGCGATAACGATGAGCCAGTTCGCCGGACCGCCGCTGGTTGGGGCGGCGGTGCGCTGTTGGCGACCGCTTTCGCCTTTCCCGGTGTGACAACTTGTATCTGCATGAAATGCGGGTGCGATTTTTCCCACGCCAGAGCCTGTGCCCGTGTTTCGAAATAATGATCGACAACCAAAGCGGCTTTCTCAGCACGATTACGACCTGATGCACGCGCCGCTTTTCGACTTACCACGGCGGGTCCGGTATCCACGGCGATTAGCTCTTCGTCGCGCAGGATCACCTTGCTGCCATACGGGATTTTTTTTGGATCAACAGCGCAATGCCCGTTACGGAGACGCGTTCCGTTGTAGGCGGCGCGCCACTGTCCCTCTTCCCGCCAATAGGCAGTGACTCGTGCGAGTGTAGAGGGTTCCTGGGCGTCGAGGTTCTGGGCTGCGAGGGTCAGGCCAAAAAGCAGGAGAATAAAGGCAGGCATTTCTCGTCAAAAGAGGGTCGTCGGGACGGGTACAACCCGGGGTGGGCATTCCTGACAAAAAGGCGTGCCCGATTATTAATCGGAAGTGCCTCGGCCGGTGGATGCAACGCTTTCCTGCTTCTGTATAGAAACTATGAAATTTTTGCCGAAAAACCACTTGTCAGGCGCGCGAAATGCATTATAGGGGGCGACTCCCATGAACAAAATCCTCCCCCTAGCACTCTTATCTGTCGGCTGCGCCGCTCTCCTACCAGCCACCGCCTCCGCCGTTTCCACCACACCGCAACGATTGAACTCACAGCCACAAACCTCGTCGAAGTTCGTGTTCAAAGACGCTTCCGGCAAAGCCACCTCCGTCGCTGTCGTCGACAGCTATCAACCCAGGAAGATCGTAAAGCCGTTTTCGAAAGTTGATGGCCAGGTCGATCCGAAATTGATGAGGGCTGCGACCATTGCCGAGGAACGCGCCCATGCCCACTCGCGCCGGCAATGCTGGCATTATGTGAAAGAGGCGCTGCTCGCAGCAGGCGTCATCAGGTCCCGCCCGACAAGTGTTTACGCCAAACAAGCCGGCCAGGAATTGGTCAGCAATTTCGGCTTCCAAAAGCTTGCGGTCACCGATCCATATCAGGCGCCAATTGGCTCTGTGCTGGTTTACAGTGCCAGTCGCGCAGCCGGTCACGTCGAGATTCGGACCAAGGACGGTTTTGTGAGCGATTTCCGATCGAAAACGCCATCACATCGTCCTTTGCTTGGCGTTTTCGTTAAGTCGTAGCGACGGCCTTCGGAATTTCCTGAGGCTGAGGCTGGGCGAGCGCAAGCTGCTTACGCCCGAGCCAAACACCGAGAGCGCACCAGCCGGCGACAACCGGAATTCCAATATAACTGATTGCGCTGAAACTTAGACCAAGCGCGTGCATGCCGCTGTAAGACCAGGCGCCAAATTGGTCGCCGCAGCGGTAACCGAACGTGTCGATGAAACTCTTGGCTTTGTATTTGTCCTCTCGGCGCAGGACGGTGAAAAGCACTTCGCGGGCGGGGCGCATGAAAGCGAACGTGCTGGCGCGTCGGGCAATCTGGAATGCGGCGAGGACGGAAAGAATTGGCGCCAAACCCATCGCACCGAATCCAAAAAGACTAAGCACAGGCATAAAAAGCAAGGTCACGGTCACCCCGAGATATTTCATCAGTCGGCCTGTCACGAAGATCTGTAGGATCAGGGTCAGTGTGTTTACGGAAAGGTCGATTTTCGCGAAAAAGGCAGTGCGCGCGGCTTTGTCCACAAATCCGGCCTTCGTGAGCTCGGATTGTTGAAAATAGGTCCACGTCGAAGTGAGCGTGTACAGCAGAATAAACAAAAAAAGCCCGAACAAGTACGGCGATTTGCAAATATTCGTCAGGCCATCCCAGAATTTGCCTCCGATCGGCTTCTCCGCCGCATCGTCTTTTGATTTGGAATGATCCCCGCCGAATTCAGCAGGAAAGAATCGTACGGTTTGCGCGGCGATTTCGAGCATTCCCGCGCAAATTAACAGCAGCACTCCTGTGCTGACACGATGAACCAGCGATGCTGTAATAATCGGTCCCAGAACTCCGCCTAACGAACCGCCGACGGCGATAAATCCGAACAGCCGCTTGCCTTGTTCGGTCGTGAACAAATCGGTCATGAATCCCCAAAAGACAGCCGTGGCGAAGAGATTAAACACGCTGACCCAGACAAAGAAGCATCCATCGACCCACGGTTGCTTTCCTGGAGGCACGTACTGCATCAGCACAAAGAAAATTATCAAATTCAAAATGAAGAACCGGTATGCGATAGGGATGAATCTTCTTCGCGACATGCGCGACACGATGGCGGAGAAAAGCGCGTTCGCGACGATCATCACGATCAAAACAACGGTGAACATCCACCAAAGATTTTCGAAGTAAGTGGCGCCGATATTGTCGCGAATTGGCCGAATCACATAGTAGCCGGCGAGAACGACAAAAAAGAAAGTGAAGCCGAGCCACATTGCGCGAACTTCGTTCGCGCGAACGTCGACGATCTTGTTTAACACTCTTGTCATCCCGAGCGAAGTCGAAGAATCCCGTAGTTACCTTAAAGGTATCGCAACCCGATCCCTCGACTTTCGCTCGGGATGACGATGAGAGCCGAGCTTTTCCTCATTCGGATTTTCTCATCCCCTGTTGCTTGTGCAACGCAGCCAGCACTTCTTTTTCGCGTTCCGGCGTAAGTCCCGCCCGCATTTTGGCCTGTCGCTCGGGCGGCTGCGCTTTGAACCACGCCAGCGCGTCGCGCGCAGTATCAGCCAGCGGCCGAAATGTCAGGCCTTTCGCGAGGGCACGATTAATATTCGTGCGCGCCATTCCCAATTCATCACCTGCCCATACCGGCATGTCCGACCAGGCGTCGACCTTTTGTTGTTTGAGGAATTCCGCATCGGCCCAGGTGAACCTTGCATTTGAATTTAGCGCGCCTTTGATTCCATCGAGCATCCCGCCGACACCCAATTCCTTGGCTGGTCCGGTGGCGTTATAGATTCCAGTCTCGCCATTTTCCGCCATGCGAATGGTCCATTCCGCCAGATCACGCCCGTCGATGAATTGCACAGGGTCTTTCGGGTTGCCGGGCGCCAGGACTTCGCCGCCACGATCGATACGCACGGGCCAGTAGGTGAAACGATCCGTTTCATCACGGGGACCGACGATGAGCCCCGGCCGAATAATGAGCGATTTTCCCGGAAACCATTTCTCTGTTTCCTGTTCGCTCAAGGCTTTGAGCGGACCATATGTGTGGTAACCGGAAGCCTTCATCGCTTCCAGCGTTTCCTTGTAAGGATCTGCGCCTTCGTATTTGGCCAGCGGGGCATTCTCGTCCGGACCCCTGCTGAGGCTGGTATCGGGGTAAACCGAAATCGTCGAAATGAAAACGTAACGGTTCACGTTTCCTTTCAGGATCTGGGCGGCATCTCGTACCCACGCCGGAAGCGTGGTCGGATTATCGATACAAACGTCCCACTGTTTTCCTTTCAGGGCATCGAGTTGACCGTTCCTGTCGCCGATCAGTTGCTCGACTTCCTTTGGCAGTTCGCCGGGGTGCGTTTTGCCGCGATTGAAAACGGTAACTTGATGTCCGCGGCTCAAAGCATATTTAATCTGGAAGGGCCCCGTGAAGCCCGTACCGCCGAGGATGAGAATTCGCAAAGGTTTCACGGGCGTTGAGGCAAACAAGGCGGTCGTTCGCGTGCTTAAAACAAATGCGCTGGCAGCAGAAACTTTGATGAAATGCCGACGGGTCTTGTGCATATCTGCTACATTTCTGTCATTCCGAGCGAAGTCGAGGAATCTCTCCCTCTGAATTCAGTTAGAGATCTCTGACTTCGCTCGACATGACGGAGCCCGGATGAGTCAAGTTGTTGTAGCCTGTGTCGTTGGCGCCGAGCCGGGTCACCGACGGACCACAATTCACAGGAACGCGCAGCTTCGGCCAAAGCTCGCGCAATCGAATTTTCAGGCGTCCACGACAAACGAGAACGCAAACGAACTGCTCGCGAGCATCGCCCGCTTGCAGCTCCAGAACCCTCCGTCTTGGAGCGCATCGCAGGAAAGTCGAGGCATTCGCGATCCTGCCGAGCGGCTCGCCCAGAACAGTTTTCTTGCGCGAGCTGTTTCAAAAGTCTGAAAAAACTTCTTGCGGAACGTTATTTTTCGCGGCATACCGCACTCCGTGCCAAGGAGGGTCCGTTCAAGCGCGGCCATAGCCGCGCTCTTGATCATTTTTACAACGGTCGCGTCCGCCCAGACATTCGCGCCTACCAAGCTGGCGGTCGCCTCCAGCCAACCAGCACCGGCGAAGAACGATTCGGTTCAGGTGATTACCAAAGAAGCGGCGCCAGAGGTGATGGTGCGAGAAACGCCGAAGGCGGCAACGAAAGAACCGCAGGTTACGACCAAGGAACCGCAGGTGGTGACGAACGAACCGCAGGTTATGACCAAAGAGCCGCAGGTCGTCACGAAAGAAAAGCCGGTCCCCTCCACGAAGCAAATTCCAGCGGTAGTGACGAAGCAGATACCGGAGAAAGTCAGCAAGCCGGCGCCGCAAGTTGTGAAGAAGGAAAAGGCATCGAAAGCCATGACGCCGATAAGCGAGCCGATCCGGCCGATCGCTCCTAAGGCTCCGCCGACGCCTATAAGCGAACCGATACGGCCAATCGCCCATTACACGTTTAAGACCCCCGAAGGCCAGCGCGAATCCGTTCAGGTCATCAACCATTATTACCCCGGTCAAATTGTTGGCCCGCTGGGTACCACCGATAAGCACATTGATCCAAAACTAATGCGCGCGGCGACTATTGCGGAGGAGCGCGCGCATGCCCATTCACGGTCACTGTGCTGGCATTACGTGAAGGAAGCATTGCTTGCTTCCGGGGTGATCGACTCGCGCCCGAAGAGCGAACTGGCCAGGGACGCGGCGGACGACCTTGTCACCAACTACGGCTTCAAAAAACTATCTGTGCGCGATCCGTTTGCCGCGCCGATCGGATCGGTGCTGGTTTACGGAACGAGCCGGAGTGTCGGGCACGTTGAGATCCGAACCAAAGATGGTTTTGTGAGCGACTTCCGCTCGCCGACTCCCTCGAAGCGACCGCTGATCGGCGTTTACGCCAAACTGTAATTTCTGTAGAGGCCACCGTCTGTGGCGGCAATCGCAAATTCTGCCGCTGAGACAGCCGCCCCTAAAATTGTTATCCGGAGCGCAAGTCGAGGGATCCGGGTGCGGAAGCTTTAAGGTATCACATCGGGATCCCTCGACTACGCTCGGGGTGACGAGCGTTCGTTCGCGTCAGCTCTTCAATCTCGCGTTCAGCTTGATCTCGGTCCCGCTCAACGCCACAGAAACCGGGCACGCTTTCTTTGTTTGCTCGGCAATCTCCTTGAACTTCGCTTCATCGATTCCAGGGACTTCCGCTTCGGTATCGAGATCGATGGACGTAATCTTCGGTCCGCCGCCGACCATTTCGAGATTCACTTTCGCGGTCGTGCTGATTCGTTTTGGATTGTGGCCCGCTTTGCCCAGACCATTCGATAACGCCATCGAAAAACAGCCAGCTTCCGCCGCGCCGATCAATTCCTCGGGATTCGTTCCCATTCCATTCTCGAAACGCGAAGCAAACGAAAATGGTCCTTCGTAAGCATTCCGTCCCACTTTCATGGTTCCTTTGCCTTCCTTGAGATTGCCTTCCCAAACAGCTGAGCTTGTTCGTGTCGCCATAAATTCCTCCTTAGTTTTAAATTTGAATCCCGACACTTCGCGTGGGCAACGGGAACTGTCCAGTGCGTTTGGTTTGCCAGGTCTTTGCGATTATCCCAAATAGCGTGATGCCGATGTGTGCGACGATCAAGATCGCGGCCGTTCCAATCGAGTTTGTTCTTTTTGGTCTCACCCTGGTTGGCATCGCCATCTTTCATCATCGAACACTCCGCCTTTCGCTGATCGGCCTCGGTGCAATCGCCCTCTACAAGCTTTTCTTCACCGGTTTTGAGTTCGGACCCGGTCTACCCGGCCTGGCGGCTTCGATCGCGCACGGATGGGTGATTCTCGCCAACCTGCTCGCCTTGCTCACCGGCTTTGCTTTGCTGGCGGACTTTTTCGAAAGCAGTCAATTGCCTGCTGTTCTGCCAAGGTTTTTGCCGCACGCTTGGACGGGCGGATTTGTCGTACTCGCACTGGTCTGGGTCCTTTCCAGCTTTCTCGATAACATCGCTGGAGCTTTGGTTGGTGGAGCGATCGCGCACCGCGTTTTTCAGGAGAAGGTGCACATCGCATTCATCGCCGCGATTGCGGCTGCATCCAACGCCGGCGGAGCGTGGAGCGTGGTCGGCGACACGACAACGACGATGATGTGGGTCGCCGGCGTGTCGCCGTCTCAGGTGTTCCACGCCATTATTGGAGCAACCATCGCGCTCTTCCTTTTTGGGGTGCCCGCGGCGATGGCGCAACAAAAGTATTCGCCACTCACCGTCCGAAGCCAATCGCCGCAGGCCGTCGATTGGTGCCGGGTGGGCGTAGTCGGAGTTATTCTCCTGTTCGCCATCGCCACTAATCTTTTTGTGAACTCGAGATTCCCCAAGGCTGCCAACGCATTTCCCTTCATCGGCGCTGCTGTTTGGGTGGCGATACTGCTGTGCGTCTTTGTGCGGCGTCCGAATTGGAAGGTCTTGCCGCGTGCGTTTCGAGGTTCCCTCTTTCTGCTTGCATTGGTGATGGCGGCGGCGCTCATGCCGGTTGAACACTTACCGTCAGCATCGTGGCAAACGGCGTTCAGCTTGGGTTTTTTATCAGCCATCTTTGACAACATCCCGCTGACCGCACTGACGTTGAAACAAGGCGGTTACGATTGGGGCCTGCTCGCCTTCGCCGTCGGATTTGGCGGATCGATCATTTGGTTCGGTTCTTCTGCCGGCGTCGCCTTGTGCAACATGTATCCTGAATCGCGCTCGGTTTGGCGATGGATACGCCACGGTTGGGCCATTCCACTCGCCTACGCGGTTAGTTTTTTCGTCCTGCTCGCATTGTGGGGCTGGCAGCCCAGTATGCCGAACATGGCGCTCTCCCTTCGGCTGCTCAAAGACGAAATCGGTTTCTCGGTATCTTCAGCGCGATAACACGGCGTTGCAGCTGACTTGTTTTGTCGCGTCGGCGCCCGGGCATCTGGTTCAGGCGTAAACCAACAGATCAATTTCTTCGGGCAACAAATCCGAGACTTCGCGGACGAGATTTCCTCGCACAATGTTGACGAGCGCGTTTCGGCGCGGCGCGCCTAAAATCAACCGGGATGCGCCCAGGGTTGCAGCAATGTCCGCGATTGTTTCCGCGGCCGATTCGCTCACAGCATAACAGAACAGCGGCTGGCGATCTCCGGCTCTGCTCTTCGCAGACACCAAAATTTCGGTGGCTTCAGGATCCTCCTGCCATTTCCGTTTCGTATCCTGGTCGGTCATGAAGCGTTGCTCACGGACGAACAACAGATAAAGCCGGCGACCCGTTTCGCGTGCTTCCCGCAAGGCGAAGTCAAGCGTCCGCCCGGTGCCCCGAAAGGCGCAGAGAATAGCTTCACCGGTTCCGGTCTCGACTGCGGCGGACGGTCCATTTGTCGTTAGCTGCACCGGGAGTGTGGCAGGCAACGGTGGCGCGGCGGCTTCTTTCTTCATCCGGCGCTCCTGAACCAGACCGCGCAGGATTAATCCGACCGCCAGAATCGTCACCGCAAAATAGCGCGCGTTCGGTTTATCGACCAGGAGGGAGAATTCAATCGCGGCCATGACGATGAAAGTGGCGAACATCAGCGTGCGCTCCCAACCATTTGATCGAAAGCTTCCGATCAGTCGAGCTAGCACCAAGATTGGTCGCAATGGCCCCGACGACACCGACCGCATAAAGATCGGCCGAGGCCAGCCATATCGTTGACCAGAACGACCAGCAGCATCGAGACAATCGTGGCGAGCAGCATGCCGGCCGGGGGCGCGCCGCAGTTGTTGAGGCGCTGAAGAACTTTTGCCAGCTCGCGATCGCGGGCCATCAGGAATTGGGCGCCTCACCTCAAGCGGACTCGGATTTACGACATCCCTTGCACTTTAATGCTGCTAACGAGGTTAGCTGTAGGGCCGGAGCCATTAAATGCTCTCGATGCCGCGCATCGTTCGTCCCGATTCGTCCGAAATTCTCCGGCGGGAATTGGTTCCCCCGCTTAACCGGCTACTCACCGGTTCACTAAGCGAAACAAAGAATTGAGCGAAACTTCTAATCAGCAATTCCTGCGTCAAGCAAATCAGCGGGTGGTATTTACGTCTTCATCCGTAAAACTACTAGGTCTCAAATTTGAACGGCGGTCACAGGCCGTCTCCACCGCATGCCACGCAGATCGAATCTGTAGCCGCGCTCTATGAGCGCCGAAGCTCAACCGCCGTAAACCGCAACTGTGCGCCGACTCCTTCGCTCGTATTTTCGTGTCACCGGCGCGAAGATATCCGCATGTCGCATCGTGAGATTGCCATCACCCGCCTCGCGATGTGGTCCGGACCGCGCAATATCTCGACCGCGATGATGCGCTCATGGGGCAATCGACCGGACACGGTGGTCGTCGACGAGCCGTTCTATGCGTTTTTTTTGAAAGAAACGGGCATTAAGCATCCTGGCGGCGAGGAGGTGATTGCAAAGGGCGAAACCAATTGGCGCAACGTCGTTGAGCAATGCAGGAGAGGACAATACGGGAGGGGACTTAGCCCGACAGCGAACATTTTCTACCAAAAGCAGATGACCCATCACCTGCTGCCCAGCGTTTCGCGCGATTGGTTGCGGGATGTCACAAATTGTTTTCTTATCCGCGATCCGGCTCGCGTTATTGCGTCTTATATCAGGAAGAATCCCGATCCCGAGTTGAATGACCTTGGTTTTGTCCAGCAGGCCGAGATCTTCGATTTTGTTCGTCGCCAGACCGGCAGGACTCCGGCGGTCATTGATGCAGAGGACGTCTTGCGCGATCCAGAACGAATCCTGCGCTTGTTGTGCAACGCAGTCGGCGTCGAATTTTCCGACGCAATGTTGTCGTGGCCGCCCGGACCGCGCGACACCGATGGGATTTGGGCAAAATACTGGTATGCGGAAGTAGAGGGTTCCACCGGATTTCAGCCATATCGTGAGCGAAGGGTCGAAGTGCCGGATGGTCTGCGTGAAATCGAGCAACGTTGCCGCGAATTCTACGACAAGCTCTATCAATACCGGTTGCGCTAACGAAGCTAGTCATCCCGAGCGCAGTCGACGGATGCCGATGCGCTAGCTTTAGGGTTCATCACGGATCCCCGGCCTGGCGCTCGGGATGACGGATGTAGGGAGGCGCGTTGCTACGGTCGTAAATGTTGCCGCCCTACACATTTGCCCTTTTCCTGTCATTTGGCGTATTTGGCGGATCCGCTATAACAAAGTCTATGGAAGCCATTCTTCTCATTGGCATCCCTGGCTCCGGAAAATCGTCCTTCTACAAAGAGCGATTTTACGCGACGCATCTGCGTATCAATCGCGACATGCTGAAAACACGTGAGCGCGAGCGCATCTTGATCGAGACCTGTTTGAAAATTAAACAGCGGTTTGTTCTCGATAACGTCAACGCCACTCGCGCGGATCGGACAGAAATTATCGCCGCCGCACGTGCCGCGCGATTTAGCGTGGTCGGCTATTTTTTCCAGATCTCAACCCGCGCTGCGGTGGCTAGGAACAAGGAGCGGACCGGCAACGCGCAGATTCCGCTTGTCGGAATCTTCGGTGCCTACAAACGGCTCGAACCGCCGTCGCGCACAGAAGGCTTCGATGAATTGTTTGTCGTCACCATTGGCCCCGATCGAAATTTCGTTGTCAATCTTGCGGAGGAAGAGCCGTTGGAAAAAGCACCGCCTGCGCCGTCCTCGGCGAATTGAATTGTAGGGCAGGCGCGTGGGCTGGCATTTTTCAATTGGCCGACCCCGCGCCACAACTCCGGTTATCCCCGAGCAAAGTCGAGGGATCCCGATGCGCTAACTTAAAGTTTCATGGCGGGATTTGAAAGCCTGGCCTCGCCGCCGATGTCGAATGCGTTGCAGCTCGACTCCGCTACGCTACGCTCGAACTGACGACCTAAGACATGCTTCAGAAATTCGACGAACGAAATCGTAACCTGATCGTGAACATCAACGGTCAGCTCATTCATCGCGACAAGGCTGGGATCAGCCCATTCGATTCTGCGGTGCAGGGTGGAGATGCGGTCTGGGAAGGATTGCGACTTTATAACGGTCGGATTTTCAAACTGCGGGAACATCTGGATCGTCTACATGCCTCGGCCAGCGCCCTGGCTTTCGCTGAAATCCCGTCGCAAGAAGACATCATTGAGGAAATCAAGCGGACTCTGGCAGCTAACGAGATGTTGGATGGTGTGCATATTCGCCTGACTCTAACGCGTGGGGTCAAAATTACCTCTGGGATGGATCCGCGCCTTAATCAATCAGGTGCCACCTTGATTATATTGGCCGAACACAAGGCGCCCGTTTACGCGAAAACTGGCCTGTCTTTGATCATCAGCAAAACCCGGCGACCGCCGCCCGAAGTTCTCGATTGCAAAATTCATCACGCCAATCTGCTGAATTCCATTCTGGCCAAGATCGAAGCGAACAAGAGCGGCGCCGATGACGCTCTGATGCTCGACACTCGCGGTTTCATCGCGGAGACGAACGCGACTCACATTTTCATCGTGCGAAGAGGCGAGCTCGCCACCAGCTGCGTCTTCGCCTGCCCCGAAGGAATCACTCGCGCCACCATCATCGAAATTTGCGCCGCCGAAAACATCCGCTGCCTCGAAAGCGATTTATCTCCCGTCGACGTTTACGGCGCCGACGAAATCTTCTGCACCGGCACAATGGGCGAACTCGCCGGGGTCGTTAAAGTCGACAACCGCCTCATTGGCGATGGCGACATTGGTCCGATGACAAAAAAAATGAGCGAGCTTTACGCCAGAAGGACTTCGATCGAAGGCGTACAAGTTGTTGTGTAGGTGCCGCTGTCTCAGCGGCAGATTTCCGGGTAGCGCACGCTTCTCGCGTCTCGGTGTCGCTCGGTTGGAGGTTACGCAGTCGATTTGCTGCCGCTGTCGGCCGCTCCGGATGAAGCGATGCTTCGTTGGCGTGAATGTAGAGATGATTGGCGAACGGCTGCCGCGGGTTCAATTTCAAAACGGCGTCTAATGTCGCAACAATTTCATCGGTGCCGGCAGTCGGGTCACCCTGCAGCGTCCATTGATTCCAGGGATGCAAGTCCATCATCGCTTCGGCGAAGAGAACGCCGACGTCCGGATCCTTGGGATACTTCTGCCAAACTGTGCGCATGGCGTCGGCATAAGCTTGGTCGAGCGGTGCCCGGTCTTGCGGTTGCGGATCGGCGTAACGATGACTGAGAGCCTCGATCAAGTCGCGCTCAACTGGTGAAGCGTGTTCCGCATTTTGTTGGGCGAGCTGGAGTTCTTTCCAGGCCAGCTTCGCTGCCGGTGGCGGTACGACGGTGAGATTGATGTGAGGGCCGCAAGCTAAAGCGATCGCCCAATGCGCCATAGCACATTTCGGATCGAGCCGTGCCGCCTCCTGGAACGAACGAATGGCAGCGCCTTGATTAAAACCATGCAGGAATGCCAGGCCCTAAGTGAAATAACGCTGCGCCTTCGGCGAATCGGTTGCGATTTCGCGGGAGTAGGAACCAAGTCCTGCGAAAAAGGGCTCGGTCGCTTGCGCGGCGATTCCGGATGCCAGCACGGAAAAAGCAGCGACGATGCGGGAAAGCGTAGCGATGGTTCTCATTTCAAAATGTGTGCCTGGCGACCTTATTCGGGTAGCTCGAAAAGCCAACCGATTCACAAACGCGAAGAGATCGTGTGTTGGCCGAAGCGCGGTCACAGCTATTCCGGGTAGCGCACGCGTCCCGCGTGTTTTGGTGGTGGCTTCACAAGGTGAGTTTGATCGCGAAGCCTAATGAAGCGTGTTTCGGCGAGACGCCGAAACCAACACGCGAGACGCGTGCGCTACCCAGATTATTCCGTCCGCAGCGCTTCCACTGGATTAACCAGCGTCGCGCGGTAAGCAGGGAAAAGACACGCGATCAACGCAGCCAGTCCAAGAATCGTTAGCGTTGCGCTTAGCAGGAGCGGATTGTATTCGGACGTTTGGTACAATTGCGAATGAATTAGCCGTCCGACTGCGAGTGCCGCCGCTACACCGATTGCCAGCCCGAACACCACCGGCTTCATTCCTTGCTGCACAATCAGTCGCAAAATGTCACGTGTTTGTGCGCCCAACGCCATGCGCACCCCAATCTCGCCGGTGCGCTGCGCGACGGTGTATGCGACGGCGCCGTAAATCCCGACGGTTGCGAGTAATAACGCCACACCGGCAAAAATTCCGAGCAACATCATCATCAAACGCGCCTGCCCAAGTGCCTGGGTCACGACTGTGTCCATAGCCTGTGGTTGGGCGATCGCTATCGCCGGATCAATTTTGGCCAATACGTTTTGCACCAGTTTCGTCACCGCTTCCGGTTTGAAGCTGCTGCGCACGGTGATTGTGAAAAACGGAAAATTTTCTTGAGCAGTCGGACGATATAATTCCATTTCTCCCGCTTCAGCCAGTCGCTGCGAACGCACGTCTCCCACTACCCCAATAATCTCCGCCGCAATATTTCCACCCGTGATCAACAACGTGTGGCCGATCGGGTTTTCGTTTCCGTAAAGCTTGCGCGCGCCCGCCTCAGTAATCACGACAACATTTTGGCCTCCCTCCACGTCATGCGCGTCAATATCGCGACCGGACAACAATGGAATGCCCCACGTCTTGAAGAAGCCGGGCAGGATCTCGTGATTCGGGGCGGCCGGGCGCTTATCGATGGGCGGAACATTTCCTTCCGGCCGGGTGTAGAGAGTTCTGCTGCCGCCCGCCAGGGGAACATCGCTACTCACAGACACATTTTCGAAACCGGGCACGGCTTGGAGTGCTTTCTCAGTCTGATCAGCGAAGCGACAGCGTGAGCTGATGTCGGGATATTGCGTGGTCGGTAACGTCACGAATCCGACCCAGAGATGGTGCGGGTTAAACCCCATGTTCTGCTGGCTTAAACGCACAAAACTAGCGATGAGCATCGCGGCCCCGGCCAGCAACGTTACAGAAAGAGCAACCTGCGCCCCGACCAGAATCCTGCGAAAACGTTGCTGCCGCACACTGCCACTCGTGCCGCGTCCACCTTCCTTCAATCCGTTAACCAGATCTGCGCGCGAGCTTTGCCACGCTGGGTAAAATCCCATCACCAGCCCGGTGAGAAGGGACAAGGCGATGGTGAAGCCGAGCACTGGAATGGAAAGCCCGGCTCCGGTGTAGTTCGGTTCAAGGGGGAGAAAATTTGCCGCCATCCTGGGAACGAGTGGAACCAACTGCCAGGCGAGGATGGCGCCGACTACGCCTGCCAAGGAGCTCACTAGTACGCTTTCGAGAACGAAGAGTCGCAACACGCCCGTGCGCGATGCTCCCAGAGCGATGCGCAAAGCGATCTCGCGCCGCCGTCCACTGAACCTAACGAGAAGTAGATTGGCGACATTGCTGCAGGCGATGAGCAAAACAAACGCGACTGCCGTCAGCAAAGTGGCAAAGGCAGGACGCAAATTCCCACTCACGTCTTCCGGCAGATTCTTGACCGTCGTGAACCCGCTGCTGTCCCCCTTCTCCGGATATTGCGTGGCGTAACTCCGATCGAGCGATGGCAAAGCCGCCCGCACCTGCTCAATCGTAATGCCAGGTTTCGCTCGCCCAATGACGCGCAGAAAGCCGGCGCCGCGCATGATTCGTTCCTGTGACAATCCGGGAAGGATGAACGGCTTCGTCGTCCATACTTCGGCCACGGGATTGTTTCCGAACCATGCCGCGGGCTGGTTCGGCAAAACGCCAACGATCGTGTGAACGACACCATCAAGCGTGATGCTGCGACCAATAATGTTTGGGTCACCGTTTAGTCGTTTTCGCCAGAAGGCTTCCGTCACGACTGCGACATCAGCGGTTTCTTCCTCGTTCGACAGAAAGATGCGGCCGCGGATCGGGCGGACGCCGAGGGTGTCGAAATAGTTGGAGGTGACGCGCCCGCCGTTGACCAGCACGGGATCGCCCACGCCGGTCAAGGTAAACGGTGTGGTAGCGTTCTCGGCAGCGAAGCTTGAGAAAATCGTCTGCCC
>JBKPQI010000052.1:0-14480 GCA_046733975.1 Verrucomicrobiota bacterium | reverse complement strand
GACCTATTGTGGCTGGAGCGCTGGTGTTCGCGCGGTGCTTAGTAAATACAACCTGCCCTACACGGACAAAGATATCATCGCCAACCCGGCGTTTCGCTGGGAAATGGAGACGAAAAGCGGGCAACCACTTTCTCCCTGTGTCGAGATTAACGGCAAAATGTTGTCGGATGTCAGTGGCGAAGAAGTCGAGCAGTATTTGATCGAGAATCATTTGGTGCAGGCGAGCGACGCCGTGACCGAAGTTCCACTGAACGCACCCTGTCCAACAGAACAGCACGAGAGCAACGTGCAGGTGAATTTCTGAGTCTGGGGCCGAAGCGGGTGACGAGCGGATTTGGGTAGCGCACGCGTTTCGCGTGTACCGCCAGTCCGGCTCGGACCGATTGCGTCTCGCAATCGCGGACTTCTCCTGGCGTGGTGAATGGCTCTGGAATCCTCGTGGTCAGAAAGACTGTTTCGGCGAGACGCCGAAAGCCCGAGCCGGACTGGCGTAACCGCGAGACGCGTGCGCTACCCAGAACTTGCAAACGGTTGCGCTGAGTAACGCATCGCGCCGCATGTTGTGGCGCCCATGAGCGAGTCAATCCGCAAAAAGACAATTTTTCTCTGCGTCATGTCCGATTAGATTGTCAAAGGTGTGGCCATGAAATTGTTTGCTCGGGCGAAATCAGGCGCGAACGGGAAGGAAAAATCGAGCCGCGTGTGGCGATGGGGCTGGAAAATATCGCTACTTGCGCTGCTTGGCGGAACGGGAGTTGGCGTTGTCATCTTTTATTCGGCCTGGGCGCACACTTTCGACATGAAAAAGGTCGGCGAAATGCCGGAACGCAACACCGTTTTCGATGTCGATGGGCGAGTTTACAGCCGGCTGGCGGGAGCGAACCGGTTGATTGTTCCACTCAACGAAGTTGCGCCCGCCTTTATCGATGCCCTCCTCGCGCGCGAGGATACACGTTTTTATCAGCACAACGGAATCGATTTGTACGGCGTCGGACGCGCGCTGGTCCACGACTTGATGAGCCATTCAGCCAAGGAAGGTGCGAGCAGTCTCACCCAGCAACTGGCACGCAATTCTCTGCCCCTGGGTGGGCGCACCATCAGCCGAAAGTTGCTGGAGGCGATGGTCGCGTTGCGGATCGAGCACGAATTTACCAAGCAGCAGATTCTCGAGCTCTATGTGAACCGGATTTATTTTGGTGCTGGTTGCTATGGCGTTGAAACCGCTTCGCAAGCTTACTTTGGCAAGAGCGCGTCGAAATTGAATTTATCGGAAGCCGCCGTCCTCGCCGGTTTGATTCGGAGTCCGAACCGTTTTTCGCCTTTGCGCAATCCCGAGGGTGCGGCGGCGGAACGGGAGGCTGTGCTCAACCGCATGGTGGAACTTAAAAAGATTTCGCCGGCCCAGGCGCAACAGGCGAAAGCCTCACGGATTAATCCACATCCCAGGAAGATGCCGATGATCCAGGAAAATTATGCCATGGACGCGGTGCAACGGGATTTGAATGTGCTGCTGACCCAGGACCAGATCGACCAGGGCGGCCTTTACATTTACACCACGCTCGATCCGGCGGTGCAAACGGCCGCGACCCAGGCGTTGGAATCGACCCTAACGAGAATTGAACATCAGTCGAACTTTCATCATCCGCTGAAGTCGAGCTATCATCCGCCGGAAGACGGCGAGGACAATTCGATGCCTTATCTGGAAGGCGCGGTGGTAGTGATCGACAACGGCAGCGGCGGTATTCGCGCGCTGGTAGGTGGCCGCGACTATTCGCAAAGCAAATTCAATCGCGCATTGCCGCCGGCGAATCGCCAGGTCGGCTCGGCCTTTAAGCCCTTTGTCTATACTCTTGCGTTCACCAATGGTCTGCTGCCCGGCGCATTGATCAGCGACGGTCCGATTCAGCCCGGCGAAGTTGAAGGGTCGGGCGATTGGTCGCCCGGAAATTCGGATGGCACCTACACTGGAATTCAGCCGGCGTCTTACGGCCTGATTCATTCGCGTAACACCATGAGCGTTCGCGTGGGCCAGTTCGCCGGTCTCGATCAGGTGCAGAAGGTCGCGGCCAGTTTGAACTTGAATGACAAAATTCCTCACGGCCCGGCGATTTACATCGGTTCGTTTGAAACCGACTTGAAGGACTTGACGACGGCCTACACCGTTTTTCCCAACGCCGGCATTCGCAAACAAAGCTACGTCATCGAGCGGATCGACGATCAGAATCATCAGCCGATTTATCGAGCGGCACATCTTTCGGCTCCGGCGCTGGATCCGAGCGCGGCCTGGATGACTTCGCAGTTGATGGAACAGGTGTTAACTCATGGGACGGCCGCGAGCGCGCGTTCCCTGGGTTTGAAACTGCCGGCCGCAGGGAAGACGGGAACGACTAACGATTATAAGGACGCCTGGTTCATCGGTTATACCAGCAGTTTAACCTGCGGCGTTTGGGTCGGGTTTGATCAACCGACTACGATTATTCCGCATGGTTACGGCGCCGCCCTGTCCTTGCCGGTGTGGGTCCAGGTCATGAACAAATCAGCGGCGCGTTATCCAGCCAAAGCACTTGAGCCTAGTATGCCAATGGCGCGAGTTACCGTATGCGCGTCTTCCAACGCCCTCGCCACCACCGGCTGCGAAATGGCCGGAAGTGCTTACGAAATTGTGCTGCCGGCTGATAAGGTTCCGACCCAGCCTTGTCCGGTGCACGGGGGCGAACCGACGGAGTTCGCCAATCGGATGGAGAATATTCCCAAAGCGATTCCGAAGATCTTTCAATCGTTCCGCAAATTCTTCGGCGGGAAGTAATCATCCCGTCTGTCTAATAATTGAGTGGCCGGCACGTGCGTCGGTCCGCTTTCCAGGGGAAATCTCACCTTCGAAATTGTGTCATCCCGAGCGCAAGCGAGGGACCCGGCTACGGGCGGATGACCAAGCAAGCTGGATCGAGTATCGCACCGGGTTTGTGGGTCTTGCGTCGCCTGCGCGACTCAGGATGACATTGGGTGAGAGCGTCTGTTGATTCGGCCCAGCTTGTATTTCGACCCCCTCGAATGACACAAACGGAGTTCCTAACGACATTCGTATGGAAAATACTGTCAGTTGATGTTATATTTCTAGTGGTGCATCGGACGCGGCCTTTTCGCCTTTGTCTCTTTTTCTTTCTCGGGCTCAGCTGCTCCGTGATCGCCGCCCCAACCCCGACGCCCACACCTGGCCGCATTGATGCCACTTTCGTCCCAGCCCCAGGAACAAACGACGCCGTCAACGTTGTTATTCCACAACCTGACGGCAAAGTAATTGTCGCCGGCCGCTTCACTCAGGCGAATAATGTCGGACGTAACCGGATTGCGCGCTTCAATTTCAACGGCTCGCTCGATCTTACCTTCGATCCAGGCACCGGCGCCGATGCGGAGATTACCTCGGCCGTTCTTCAACCCGACGGCCGCATCGTCGTCGCCGGCCGCTTTACCCACTTCAACGGGATCATGCACAACCGCGTCTGCCGGTTGAATGCGAATGGCAGCGTCGATCAATCATTCGGGCTCGGTGACGGCATCAATAATTCCGCGCTTGCACTCGCTCTGCAGAGTGACGGCCGGATCTTAGTCGGAGGACAATTTTCCCAGGTTGACCTGACGCAGCGTTTCAACCTGGCACGGCTGAATACGAACGGCAGTGTCGATCTGACGTTCGACCCCGGCAACGGGCCGAATGGCGACGTCAACGCGATCGTGGTTCAACCAAACGGCGCGATTATCATTGGCGGGACATTTATAGGCTACAACGGGTTCTCGCGCGGCGGAATAGCGCGGGTCTTAACCAACGGCGCGCTGGATTCCTCTTTTGATTCCGGCGTTGGCACCGGTGGAAATGTTTTTGCCCTCGCCTTGCAACACAATGGCCAGATCGTTCTCGGTGGCCGCTTTGTTCAATACGCCGGGACCAACCGGACTTTTATCGCCCGTGTCTTTAGTAATGGAGTGCTCGATTCGACATTTAATCCTATTCCGGACGATTGGGTTCAATCCCTTGCCATTGAACCAGACGACCGCATTTTGGTTGGCGGCCTGTTTACCGCGATCAACGGTGTGGGCCGTAACCGTATTGCTCGTTTAAACACCAATGGTTCTGTCGATACGGCATTCGATCCGGGACTCGGATGCCTCGGATCACTCACCAACGATGCCACCCAGGTCCGCAGCATCGCTCCGCAACTGTTCGGCCGCGTCCTGGCTGGAGGTATCTTCACCAGCTACGACAATTCAATCTGTTTCAATATCGTTCGTTTGTTTGATAACTCAGCGGCGTTTCAGAACCTCTCCTCCCGCGCGCACGTATTCACCGGCGAGCAGATTTTGATTGCCGGGTTTATTATCGAAGGCAGCGAGAACAAGACGATTTTAATTCGCGGCCTTGGCCCGTCGCTGGCCGCGTTCGGTGTGCCCGGTCCGCTGGCTGATCCGAGGCTGGCGTTATACGATTCGAGCGCGAACCTCATTGCCGCTAACGATAATTGGAAGGATTCGCAACAAGCGCAAATCCAGGCGACAGGCCTGGCACCTCCGAACGATTTAGAATCGGCAATCCTCGCCTTGCTTGCGCCGGGGACCTACACCGCCTTTCTGCAGGGCAAGGGCGCGACTACCGGGATCGGACTGGCGGAAATCTATGACGTGGATCCGATGGCAAATGCGAAAACGACTAACCTGAGCGCTCGCGGCTTTGTCGGAACCGGCAACGATGTGCTCATTGGGGGAATCATCATCGGCGGTCCTGCTGGAACTACAGCGCGTGTTCTCGTCCGCGCGCTTGGCCCGTCACTCAGCGCCGGGGGAGTTGCCAGCCCGCTGGCGAACCCCATCCTTTCGTTGCGCGATGCCAATGGAAATGTCGTCGCCAGCAACGATAACTGGCAGGACTCACAACAGGCAGCCATCGCAGCGACCGGCAAGGCGCCGCCGAATACCAAGGAGTCGGCGATCCTCGTGCTCCTGCCTCCCGGGACTTACACCGCGATCGTCACGGGCAAAAATGGAACTACCGGTGTCGGCTTGATCGAGTTTTATAGTTTGCTGTAAAGCGTAACGGCAGCGGCCCTCAGAACGGCAGGGAGGAAATAGATAGTTGAACGACCAGGCCGTGCTTGCTGATGGTGATCGGAGGGCAACGCGGCTCGAGCGTGAATCGAAACGGCGGCGGTCGGAAGCAATGCGACCCAGCGCTCTTCTTACCGGGCCGCTTATTGCAGCGGTAAACCAGGAGTAGTTGCAGCCTCCTGGCGGGCGGCCTGGGCCTGGAGCCTTGCGATCATGTTTTTCCGCTTCCGAGCGTGAATCTTTTGACTCGGATTTAAACTCGGCGACGGCGAAGGGCTTGGTGATGCGCCTGGACTCGCGTCCGGTGTCGGCGACGGGATCGGGGTTGGTGTTGGCGTAACGTCAGGCGTCGGGGTGGGTGTAGCGGTTGGTTCTGGTGTCGGTGTAGGCGTTGCCGACGGCACTGGCGTCATGATGGGGGTAGCGGTCGGTGTCGGCGTAGCAGAGGGCGAAGGTACTGGCGTTACAATCGGGAAGGGCGTTGGAGTAGGGGTAGCGGTTGGTATCGGAGTAGCCGTTGGAGTGGCACTCGGCGTTGGTGTGGGCGTAGGCGTGGGAGTTGGAGTCGGCGTTGGCGTGGGAGTAGGAGTCGGGGTCGGAGTAGCAGTAGGAGTAGGAGTTGGAGTTGGAGTCGGAGTCGGTGTTGGAGTAGGAGTCGGCGTGGGCGTGGGCGTGGAAGTCGGAGTAGGCGTTGGCGTTGGCGTTGGAGAAGGAGTAGGCGTAGGCGTAGGCGATGGGGTCGGGGTTGGAGTTGGAGTAGGTGTTGGGGTAGGGGTAGGTGTTGGAGTCGGAGTCGGAGTTGGCGTAGGTGTAGGTGTAGGTGTCGGAGTGGGCGTCGGCGTGGGAGTTGGCCCCGGGACGAAACTCGCTACTTCGTTAGATCGGGTACTTTCAGTACCCGCCTTAAAGGCGACGACTGTATAGTAATACGTACTTCCGGCCGGAGCGTTCGTGACCGCTGTGCTGGTTCCGGTTCCCGCTACATCGACGTGCTGAGTGTAGTTTCCGGAGGTGGTGCCATAATAGACGCGATAACCATCGATGTTTGGGCTCGACGGGCTGGCTTTCCAACTTAACGTTAACGTGGCTGAGGCGGCGGCATCGTTTCGGAACAGCGCAGCCCCGAGCAATAGAATAGCAGTTAACGTGGCGCGTGACACAAATCTCCTATAACTATGGCATTTATGATTAATGCAGTAGTGTTAAGCACGCAGCGTGCCCCAGCCCGAATTTGTCCCCCGCTAATTCTGCTCCCGCGCCGCGTTCCAAGCGTATTAGAGTCGCTCGTTCCTGCGTAAATCGCCTTGCCGGGTCGGGATCCTGCGCCGAGCCATGGCAGAATCAGCGGGTAAAGGGAATCGAACGCACGCAGCACGGGCGGAAGATCCCCTGTAACCCACAAACATCACAAGACGGGTCGGGACTCAGCACCGAGGGTCGCGCGTTACCCGAACCCAATCAAACGTTGCCGGGGCCCCAAAGCTTTACCTGACAAAAAGGCAGCTTCGGGTGGGCGTTGGCCCGCGTCCCATGATATTTATGTTTGTGCTAGGTCAGGCAGCTGCACCGCCGCCACGACTCAAATCTAAGAACCGGACGCCATCACACAACCGCGAGCACCACTGAAGTCAGCGGATTTATTCTGATTCCTATTCTGACTTGGAGAGTGCGGGCCTGTATACCGATATAAGTAACTAGAATTTAGCCAATTAGCGGGTGAAGGGAATCGAACCCTCGTGTCCAGCTTGGGAAGCTGGCGTTCTACCATTGAACTACACCCGCAAAAAGATTTCCGATCTTAGATTTTCGATTGCCGATTGGCAAATATTCAGTCGCTGGCGGCGACTGAATCTCTTCCCGCAGATCAGACCGACAAGTCATTTGGACGGCCAAAGTTCGTGTAGAGCGACGAGGCTTTGGTCGCTCAGAACCTCACCACCTCTTTAACTGTTCCGGTAGCGGGCAGCCGGCGCAGTCAGACACATCGCGCAGGCAAAAATCCTCGTAGATCTGGAGCAATCCCTGTTGTCCGACGAGGGAGCGTACAAAATCCCGTTGCCGAGGATCGCTCGCAAACAACCGCGCTGCTGCGATCCGCGCGGCCTGGTTGGAAAGTTGTGCGCGCAACATTTTGTAATCATCCCAAATCTCGTGTCCAGCGTTGACCGCCAGCGGATAAATGACGTTCGCCAAAATTTCGGCGGCACGGGAATCTCCAATGAGCGCGACGCAACTTTTCGTCTTGCCAGCGACGAGAGTGTAATGGGAGCTCCAGAAGTCATGTTTCAACGAAGTGAGGAAGGATACCCATGCCGCGGCGCTACCATGGCCGCCAAGCGCTGAAACGGTTTTCCATTCTGTCACCAGAGTGGCGAGTGCCCCAAGCCGCCGGTGCGGGTGATTCGTTGGGCGAGCGCCGCTCATTTTCCAAAGTTTCGGTGGCAGAACCAGGCGCGAAAATTGTTCCCGGTATTTCCACCATCGATCCCATAATGAACGCAGGTACGTCCGGGTCGATTTCCGCACCGCATCCAAATCGGGCGCATCGAGAAATCCGGCGACGCCAAAGAGCAGCGCTTCGCTGTCCTCGCGGTGTTTACGCAAAAAGCTTAGGGGCAAGCGTTGGGTGAGCAATGTGAACGGCAGCCGATTCTGTTTGTAGCCCAGCGCTTCTGCCATGGCCTGGAACAAAACCTCGCCGCCACCATGTGCTTCGATGCGTTGTCGAAGCCGATTCGCCTTTTGTTGCAAACGGAACTTCGCAGCGCCTTCAAGGATGGCAGCGATGCGCTCCGCCGCCAGACTTTTCAAAGGCGCAACACACCTGCCGGCATACGCCAGTGGCACCATTCCAGTCGCGCTATCCCGGAGCGCTCGAAGCTCGAGTTGAACCTGAGGGATGCTCCGGTGAGCAGTGGTGCGGGCAAAAAATTCCTCGCCGCTGCGTTCAAGAAAAATGTGGAGAATGGCATCATCAAATGCCGGATTGGTGGCATGGCCGTGCAATTCCCAGTTGCGATCGAGTAGGTCGATTTCAATCGCGCCCTGCACAACACCGCCATCTCCGATCCGAATCGCAGCGTCCTTAAAATCGGGACCCGCTTCGTGATTCCAAAAACCGAACTGCACGATTTCGACCGGCTCCCCCGTCAGCGTGTGGAATTTGCGACCAAATTCACCGGCGAACCAGCGTGCCTGCAGTTCGAGCTCGTTGGGGATTTTCGGCAGCGCGAACAATGGGCGCTCGCCCACGCGTGCGGTTTCCCTCCGCATTGCGGCGTAGCGATTGATCGAATGCATGCGCTCGAGTTTGTAGCCTAGGCCTCGAGGAACGACGACTAAAAACGATGATGAACACGATCGGATCGTGTAAAGCGCGGTGTCTTCCAGCCTTCATCCTGAGTCGCGAAGACGGCGAAGGATCGTGTCGCGTCTGAGCTGTTGTGAGATCCCTCGCCGTCTTTGCGACTCCGGATGACGCGCAGCTATTGCGGTCCTTTTAAAATGACCGTTTCGTCTGGCGGTTTAGGCGAGAGCACATCGGGACCTCGCGTTACATTTTGACGCAAATAATCGCCGATCCTTTCCACCTCCTCACCACGTGAGCGCGGAAAAACAAAGGAATATTTTGCGCCGCGCCCTGCCGCCGGAAAAATGACAAGATTTTCCGAGAAAAACTTCGGTTCCCGCGCAATCGTCATTCCGTCGAGCTCGATCGCTTGTACAACCGGCTTCGATCCCTTGCGCGCCACGAAAGTTAATTTCCGCGGTTCTTCGTTGGTAGCGACCAGCGCGCCGAAGATGTTGGGCGCGATTCGCCGGCCGCGACCACTGGCACAAGGCACCGCCCACGCGATCGTCTCACCGAGGAGGTTTTGCTTGCTGAAAATCGGCGCCAGGTGAGACGGCAGGTTCAGAGGCAACGTCGTCTCGCGATGAAAAAAGGCCGGTTCATTCAACTTTCTCCAGACCAACCAAAGTTTTACCCGAGTCGCCCGAAAGATCTTCGGCGCCAAGTAAAAGAAGGCCGCAAGCGCGATCAAAAAAATTGAGAGCGCAATGACCGGATGATAATGCAACAAAGCAAGACCGCCGATGACCGCTGCGTCTTCGCCGACGCTGAGCGCGATATTTGAAAACGGTTCGGGCGACGTGTTAGAAAGCAGCCGCGTTGTTGCCTTTGCCGTATGCGTCACCAGCGCTGTTGTACCTGCGAGCAGCACGATGACGACATCGAGGGCGGGGGTAGAATGTCCCAATACCTGAATCGCGAGAAGAGCACCACCGATTGGTCTGATGATGGTGTGCACTCCGTCCCAGACTGAATCAATCCACGGAATTTTGTCGGCGAAAAATTCCAGCAGAAAAAGAATCCCGGAAATGGTGACGATGATGGGGTCGCCAAGAACGGAGAGAGATTGATACTGCGGCGCAAGAGCGATCCAGTGGAAATGGATGGCGAGGCCGGTGGCAAAAACGGTGAGATACAGATTGAGTCCCGCCAGACAGGCGAGGCCAAGAGCGACGCTTAGAAGGTTTAGCCGTTCCACGACGTATTAATAAAGGAGCACTTCGGAGCGAAGTCGAGAATTCCCGTGGACGTTACCTTTAAGATTTCGCACGGATCCCTCGCCTTCGATCGGGATGACGGTTGCGCGACGCCATCTCACCTCTAGAGTCGCTGCCGTGCTTGATATTCGAATCGTTCGCGAACAACCGGATATGGTTAAAAGCCGGCTCGGGCTTCGCGGAAGTGGCGATGAAACGAAACTCGACGAACTGCTGCGCGTCGATGCGGAGCGCCGCAAAGCCGAGACTTCGTTACAGGCGCTCAATGCGGAACGCAAAAAACTGAGCCGCGAAATCGGCACAATGCGCATGAAAGGGCAGGATTCTTTGCAGCAGGAAAATAGAGTGCGCAAGATCGGCGACGAAATCGCGCGATTCAATGAAGACGTTAGTCTTTTCGATGGGCAACAACGTGAGATGCTGCTCGAAATTCCAAATCTCCCCCATTTCAAAGTCCCGCCTGGCAAAGATTCCAGCGCGAACCCGGTGGTCCGATCGTGGGGAGCGAAGCCGAAACTGGATACTCCGCTGGATCACGTCACGATCGGAACAAATCTCAAGCTATTTGATCTTGAAAGGGCGGCAAAGCTAAGCGGCAGCGGGTTTATTTGTTTCACCGGTGCGGGCGCACGCCTGGAGCGAAGCTTGATTCACTTCATGCTCGATTTGCACACCCGCGAACATGGTTACGAAGAGATGAGCCCGCCCTTTCTGGTGCGGCGTGAGAGCATGATTGGAACATCGCAGCTGCCAAAGTTTGAAGCCGATATGTATGGCTTGGAAGATAACCAGCTCTTTCTTGCGCCCACTGCTGAAGTGCCGGTGACAAACTTTCACCGTGAAGAAATTCTTGGCGCGGAGGAACTGCCGAAAAAATACGTCGCCTACACACCTTGTTTCCGGCGCGAAGCGGGTTCGGCTGGGAGGGAAACGCGCGGCATTCTGCGCGTGCATCAGTTCGACAAGGTGGAATTGGTTAAAATTACGACTCCAGAAAGATCGAACGAGGAACATGAAAGCCTGACGGCAGATGCGGAAAAGGTTTTGCAACTGCTCGGCTTGCATTACCGCGTGATCGAGCTTTGTGCCGGTGATCTCGGTTTCGCGTCGACCAAGACTTACGACATCGAGGTATGGTCGCCGGGACAGAACGCGTATTTGGAAGTTTCGAGCTGTTCCAATTTCACAGATTTCCAGGCGAGGCGAATGAATCTGCGGTACAAGGATGCCGAAGGGAAAAACCGTTTTTGCCACACCTTGAATGGTTCCGGATTGGCCTTGCCGCGATTGTTCGCGGCGCTGATTGAAACCGGCCTGCAAAAAGATGGTTCGGTTCGGCTGCCGGAGAAATTACTTCCCTACTTTGGCTCCGGACAAATTCGGCTGTAGTGCCAGCCGTGTCCGCCCAAGGTGTAGAGGCGCTCCCCGCGGCGAGCGCCTGTTTCTCCAGCTCGGCGTCGTCACAAACGCCGCTACAACGCCGAAACTTGGTCGCGACGGAAAAGGCGCCACCCTCCTCTAGCTTTATAATTTTAAGTCTAGTTGCTTGCGATCTGCACCTGAGCCCGCCGCTTCAGTCGAAGGCACCGGCAGCTCGTAGCCGAGGCGTTCAGCCAACCGCTGCGCGCTTTCGAGAGCAAAGCCTTCGAAGTGATTGTTCACGTAAGCGTAAACTGCGCGCACTTCCGAAAGTTGTCGGTCGATCTTCAACGCCCAGCTTTCGAGCGCGGCTTCACGTTTCCACAAGAGTTTGCCGTATCGATGCTCATTTTTACCGTCGCGATCGTATTTCGTAGCGCTGTCGCCAAGCAATCGCACGTAAAGAAAATCGGTTGTTCGTGGTTGAAATTCGAACGGCGCGAGATTGCGCTCGTTCAACGGCGAAGTATCGGCCCAGACCCAGCAGATCCGGTATTTTTCCAGCAAGTGAATGAATTGGGGACGGTGCCAGCCGGGATGCCGAAACTCGATGGCAAAACGAAAATCCCGAGGTAACTGCTCGACAAACGATCGCAGGGGAACCTTGCCCTCTTTCGGGAGAAAGGATGGTGGTAATTGCACGAGGATGATGTGCAACTTCGGCGCAAGCGCTTCGATCGCGCGCAGAAATCCGTTCAATTCGGCCGAGCAATCCCGCAGTTTGCATTGATGTGTGATTTCGCGCGGTAATTTGCACGAAAACCGAAAATGCGACGGAGTCAGATCGAGCCAGCGTCGAACCGTTTCCGGGCCTGGAGCTGCATAAAAAGTCGAATCAATTTCAACGGTCGGGAAATGGCGGGCATAAAATTCGAGCCAATGTGATTCTGGCAAGTCCCGCGGGTAGAAGACATCCCGCCAGTCCGCAAATTTCCAGGCGCACGCGCCGATCCGGATTTTTTGCTGCTGATTTAAATTCACCGGCCCTAAAGCTACTTCAGACTTGACCGAAGAAAACAGCACCGGCGTTGTCTAAGAACCGGTCTTGGGGTGCCTCGTTTTCGGCCCGCGTTGGCTTGACTGGACCACCGGGGCAAATACCCTGCGTCGTTTCATGCGTATCCTACTCTCTAGTTTGTTAATTGGGGCGGTCCTGGTTACCGCCGCGAGCCAGGCCTCTATCATCTTTCGGCCGAACGAAAAAGCTAAGTATATCGCTCCCGGTGAGGAGGAAGTGAGCGGCACTGCGCAACATCTTTATGAAATTGCCCAGGAGGCCGAGAAAAGAGGAGACATCGGCCACGCCATCAAGGCCTATTCTCAACTTGCGAGGAAGCATCCCCACGACACCTTGGCGCCAGCGGCCCTTTATCGCCTGGCCGAGCTAACCGAGCAGCAACACAATTATCTTCGAGCCGCCGGCTTTTATCGGGGTGTCGTCGAGTTATACCCCAACAGTCCTCATTTCACTGAAGCAATCGAAGCGCAGTTTCGTATCGGCGAAATGTACCTTTCCGGTAAAAAGGTAAAGTTGCTGGGCATTCCGATTGCGACCTCGATGGATCGCGCGGTCGAAATTTTTGCCGCGATTGTCAGGACTGCGCCTTATGGCAGATACACCGCGCGAGCCCAGTTTGATATTGGCCTGGCGCGACAAAAACAGCACGTGAATGATGCCGCCATCGAAGCCTATCAAGCCGTGATCGATAAATTTCCAAACGATCCGATCGCGGCTGATGCGCAATATCAAATCGGATACATCTGGTTCGATGCCGCTCGCCATGGCACAAACGATCAGGCGGCCGTCGAGAAGGCGAAGACCGGGTTCGAAGATTTCCTCTTTCGCTATCCCAAGAGTGAGAAGGCGCCGCAGGCGCGCGAAAACCTCGAAGAGCTACAGCACAGGGCGACCGGCGATGCGATGAAGATCGCGAAATTCTACGACAAGAAGAAATCGTATCGAGCGGCTGTAATTTACTACAACGAAGTAATTCGTGAGCACCCGGGTTCGCCGGCGAGTTCCGAAGCACAAAAACGGGTCGATCAAATCCGTGCGAAAGTAGGTCCGAATGCCCTGCAGCCTGCTGTGGCGGTCACTGAACCGAAGAAGAAGCAGGTCGTATCGCGCGGCTCCGGTAATGGCCGGCCAGCTTTCCGCAACAGCGACGCGGAAGTGGCTCCGCTTCCGCCGCCCGATCAGGATTCGAACCTGCCGCCGCCCGCCTCGCTTTCAACGCCAAGCACAACTGCTCCAGAGCCTCCTGCGTCCGAGGCATCCCCGGCGCCCGAGGCTTCTGCTACGCCTGAGCCGTCGGCTGCCCCTGATTCTGCCGCTTCGCCGGCGCCGTGAAAAACCTTTTCATCGCGGTTTTCTTTCTTCTAACCGGTTGTCTCGGCTATCACCTCGGACCCGCCAAGCCGAATGTGCTGCGGGATGTTCACGCCATTGCTGTCCCCGTCTTCGAAAATAAAACGTTGCTGCCACGGATCGAAGTTCTGACTACCGATTCCGTCATCAAACAACTGCAGCAGGATGGAACTTACCGCATCTCTAACGAGAGTAATGCGGATGCTATTTTGAAGGCGGAGATTACTGAAATCAGCCGCGCGCCTGCGCGATCGGTTCGCGGAAACGTCCTTGCCACGACTGAATTCAACCTGGTCATGCATGTGAAATACAAATTGGAAACGGCCGGGGGCACCGTTCTCATGCCTTCAACCGATGTCGTCGGCACCACCAGCTTCTTCGTGGGCACTGACGTTACGACCGATGAGCGACAGGCTCTGCCCCTGGCAGCGGAAGAGCTCGCAATTCACCTCGTGACCCAGTTGAGCGAAGGGTGGTGAATCCTCATGAAAGGCGAGGAGCACCTGTGGGGAGTCCTCAACGACAAGCTCGATACGTTGCGTGCTACCAATCAACTGCCGGAAGCAATCCGGGTTGGTCAGAGTGCCCTGGAGATCGCAAAGCGCAGCTTCGGCGCAGCCGATATTCGACTGGCGCAAAGCTATGAGACATTGGGCCTGCTGCATGACCAAACCGGCGACCGCTCCGGCGCAAAAGCTTATCTGGTAAATGCTCATCGCATTTTCGTGTTCCTGCAGCCACCGGATGGTCCGGCTGTTTTTCGTTCTTCCCGGCGACTAGGCCAGCTGTGTAACGAACTTGGTCAGACTGACGAAGCAATCGACTTTTTTGAACAGGCGGTTACTGTCGCTCCGCAAGTCCCCGATCTGCCGTTCGCCGATCTCGGATCGTTGCTAAACAACGTTGCTCTCCTCTGCCGCAAAGCCGGTCGCGGCACAAATGCCGAGCCATATTACCACCGTGCTCTCGAAATTTACGAGACTCAACTTGGACCGGAACACCCCGATGTCGCATCCGTGCTGAACAA
>JBKPQI010000051.1:0-7388 GCA_046733975.1 Verrucomicrobiota bacterium | reverse complement strand
ATGCCGGTGTAAACAACGATTTTGCCGCCGGGAAGGCAGAAGGCATTCACCTGCGGCGAACGAATCAACGAGACCTGCCAGTCGAAATCCGCGCCCGCGGTGCCGGTGGCTTTGGCGAGACGCGACGCCACGCGTTTTACTGTTTCGAGTTCCGGTCCGGAATCGATACTTTCGGATTGCGCCAGAACCTGCTGATAACTTTGCAAACCGAGAAGCGCCTCCTGGCGCGTGGACATGCCGACGTGACTTGCCCGGCCCGTCTCCGGATTAACGAATTTCTCCGACGAAAAATATTGATAGGCGAAAAATAATCCCGCCAGCAACAGCGGAATCCATTTGATATGTCGACGCTCCATGGTGCGGCCAAGATAAACAACCTGGTATAATTTCGCGATACAATTTCGCAGTGCTCTCGTTCCCACACTCAGTTTGGGAACCGAGAATTGGGCACGGAGCGGAACATGCCGGCCCGCCAATACAGGGTCCGAGCCGAGTAGGGTTAAACACCGATGCTACGGAGCGTTCGGATTTTGGATTTCAGTTCCACCGCCCAGTTGCCGGCGAAATCAGACGGCATATAAATGTAGGCTGAATATGGTTGATATCCTTCGCAGGTGATCTCGAGCTTGAATCGCCCAAGGCTGGTTTGCGGGAAATTGAAGAATCCATGTTCATCGGTCTGAGTTGAGTAAGCGATGTAGGATTCTGGCCGATCATGCCGCAGCACAACTTTCGCGGTGGGTTGCTTGTCGACATAGGCAACGTTTTCGAATGAGACCCAGCCGTGCAGGCTCGCTCGACCGGACTATGCGTGGCCTGCGCTCAACGCTGCCATCAAAAATCATGGCGAACAGACTTGGGCGAACGTTTTGGATGCCAACATTCTTCATCTGATTATTAGCCAGTATCGAGATGGAGAAGAGAATAGTTAGAAATCCTCGACTTCCCTCGGGATGACAGAAAAGAGAAAAACGCGCTTAGACCTGGTCGGCGCGGTTGCCGGGAGTGACCGTCTGGTTGGGATCGGGCTGAGTGGTAGGGGTGCCGGACTCGATTCGCGGGACGTTGGCCTGAGCAGGACGAACGGTTTTTTCTTCAGTCGTGCCGGCCTTATTCAACTCATCGCTGAATTCGTCCTTCGCTTTTTGGAATTCGCGAACGGCTTGACCCATTCCACGAGCCAGTTCCGGCAATTTCTTTGCCCCGAAGAGAACGAGGATGATCAACAAAATGACGATCAAATCTGGACCAGCCAGATTCATGAAGCTCGCGAGCAAGCTCATAATTGTGGTCCAACATCCAGCTAGCTGGGGAAGTTGCAAGGGAATTCGGTGGGGTGCGGCGGCTGGGACCAGAAGGGGAACATACGCTTCCAGCCTGTGTGCCCTGCGGGTTTGAAACCCGCTGCAGCGGACAAGATGTCCGCTGGGCGCAGCGACAGGAATGTCTGTGTTCCGTTAACCACCAGCACGATGCCCGTTCACCGCACAGGCCCGAGTCAAAGTGGCCTTAGAGGCCTGTGCTATCGAGCGGCTCCGAATAACCAATTGTAGGCGTCATGAATTTCAGCCACGACCGGGCCTTCGATTGGCGAATTGTGATACGCGCCGGGCAAAGGGATCACGCGTTTCTCGCCGGCGAAGGAGTCAAGTACGAGGCGCTGAAATTTTGGAGGAACGATTTCGTCATTCTCGGCCAACAAAAAAACCGCGCGGGCGTGAATGCGTTGAGCATTGGCAAGGCTATCCAGTTCGCGTGGGATGTGGAGCGCGACAGGTCCGGCCAGAAGCCACAAGTTCCACCAGCCGTAATTGTGCAGGATGATTTGCCGTAGCGGGGGCGGATTGTGCAGAATGAGACCCCGAACGTCGCGAGTAGCCGCAACATGCAAAGCGACTGTGCAGCCGATGCTGGCACCGAAAACATAGATTGGTTTAGCGCCGGCTTTTATCTTTAGCGCATCGAATGCCGCAACACCCGCTTCACCCATTCGGCTCAATCTCGCCGGGCCGGAGCTGCCGCCGAATCCAGGGTAATTCACGCCCCAGACTTCAATGGCTCGTTCTCCAAATCCGTTTGCCTCAAGTGCGACCCAGCGATCTGCGCGGTCGGCGTTGCCGTAGAAACGCAGGATGCATGCTTCGAGCTGATTGCGTTGTTTCGCGACATGAGAGCGCGCGGTCCAAACCTCCAACTCGCC
The DNA here is from genome assembly GCA_046733975.1 of Verrucomicrobiota bacterium. Taxonomy (GTDB): domain Bacteria; phylum Verrucomicrobiota; class Verrucomicrobiia; order Chthoniobacterales; family UBA10450; genus AV69. Next base: position 5,188 of record JBKPQI010000051.1, on the reverse strand, counting down.
CTTATGGAAAGGAATGGTTTGGCGCGCAGAGCCGTGCGCGTCGATGTGCTCCGTGGTGGGAAAGAGGATCAATTGATCGGGGAATGTTGTGCAGAACATCATCAGGAGAAAGGCTGCGAGTATTGCCAGGAGAAAATAGGGTGGCCGGCGTTCTACCAGTGTCACTCTACATTCTCGTTCCAAAAACCGGTTTGGGAACGCAAGGGTGATTTCGAAACTCTGTTTCCAGTTCACTCTGCCTAGGCGACCGGGTGGAAACTGAAACAGAGTTTCGAGAAACTTCAGGTTCCCAACCTTGGAGTTTGGCAACCATCGAGGAGCTTCAGAAAATAGTTAGGGATCCTTCGACTTCGCTACGCTCCGCTGAGGATGACGGGAATAGAATGACGCGCGTTTACACGTCGTAGTACATCGAGAATTCAAACGGGTGAGGCCGTAGCCTGAGCGCGTCGTATTCTTTTTGTTTCATGTCCAGCCAGTTGGCAATGAAATCGGCATTGAAGACGTCGCCTTTGAGCAGGAAATCGTGATCCTTTTCCAGCGCATCCATGGCGCCGCTCAGTGAATCGGGCACACTCGGGACATTAGCGAGCTCTTCCGGAGGCAGATCGTAAAGATTCTTGTCGAGCGGATCACCCGGATCGATGCGGTTTTGAATTCCGTCCAGCCCTGCGAGGAGGAGTGCGCTAAAGGCGATGTAGGGATTGGCCGCGGGATCGGGTGTGCGGAACTCGATGCGTTTCGATTTCGGATTGGCCGAATAAGTAGGAATGCGGATGGCGGCGGAACGGTTACGCGCGGAATAGGCAAGATTAACCGGCGCCTCGAAGCCGGGAACGAGCCGTTTGTAACTGTTGGTGGTCGGATTGGTGATGCAGGTGAGAGCAGGTGCATGTTTCAAAATCCCGCCGATGAAAAACAGCGCGGTATCGGAAAGTCCGGCGTAGCCGTTCCCGGCGAAAAGCGGTTTGTCGCCTTTCCACAGCGAGATGTGAGTATGCATGCCGCTGCCATTATCAGCAAAGAGCGGTTTGGGCATGAAGGTCACGGTTTTGTTGTGCCGTTTGGCCACGTTGCGCACGATATATTTGTAGTATTGCATGTGGTCGGCCATTTCCTTGAGCGGCGCGAAACGAATGTCGATCTCAGCCTGACCAGCGGTTGCGACTTCGTGATGTTGCCGCTCAATCGGCACGCCCGCTTTTTCCAGCTCGAGACACATCTCGTTGCGAATGTCTTGTAACGTGTCAGCCGGCGGCACCGGAAAATAACCTTCCTTGGCGCGAATTTTGTAGCCCAGATTGGGAAATTCTTCGCGCGCGCTGTTCCAATGCGCTTCCATGCTTTCGATCTGGTAGAAAGCGGAATTCGCCGAAGCAGAAAACCGCACATCATCGAAAATGAAAAATTCCGCTTCTGGTCCGAAGAAGGCAGTGTCGGCGATGCCAGTGCTCTTGAGATAGGCCTCTGCCTTTTCGGCGAGCCCGCGCGGATCGCGATCGTATGGCTCGCGCGTGATCGGATCGACGATCGTGCAGATGAGCGACAGCGTCGGCTCAGCATTAAAGATATCAATCCAAGCCGTGCTGGCATCGGGAATGACGAGCATGTCGGAGGCGTTGATCACCTTCCAGCCGCGAATACTAGAACCGTCAAATCCGAGACCGTCGGTGAAGATCTCTTCGTTGTATTCGGTGAGGGTGGTGGTGAAATGCTGCCAACTGCCGGGCAAATCAGTGAATTTGAAGTCCACGAGTTTCACCTCGCGGTCCTTGATCAATTTGGAAACGTCGGACGGTGTCGTTTTATTTTTAGCCATTGATTGGGTTGAAGCGTTGAAGTGTTTGAAGAGTTGAAATTGATGGTCATCCCGAGTGAAAACGCCAGTCCGGCTCCGACCGAGGGATCCCGAGGCGTTACCTTAACGATTGCACCGCGGGATTCCTCGACTGCGTTCGGAATGACGGATGCGTCGTCGCGGTTGCTCACACCGCTTTCTCGCCGATCTCTTCCGTCCGGATGCGAACGGCGTGTTCGACTGGCAGAACAAAAACCTTACCATCACCGATCTTGCCCGTTTTGGCGGCGCCCACCACTACGGTGACAGCTTTTTCGACCATGTCGTCCGCGAGCACGACTTCGACTTTCACCTTTGGCAGAAAATCAACGGTGTATTCACTGCCGCGATAAATTTCAGTATGCCCCTTCTGGCGGCCGAATCCTTTTACTTCGGTGACCGTCATTCCTTCGATGCCGAGCTCGGCCAGCGCCTCTTTCACTTCCTCGAGTTTGAAAGGCTTGATGATCGCTTCGAGTTTTTTCATTGCGGGTAAACTTGCGTGCGCGCGTTCTCCTTAGCAACGCGAATGCAGCGACGCAAGTATCGTTTTTGTGTGAATAACTTCGGCTTCGGGGAAGCGGGAAAAAACAACGGTAGCCAGGCTAGCACTAGAGGGCGCCGCGCTCTCCGCGCCGACAATTTGGGACACGGCAGCGCGTGTCCCCCCACCTGCATAGCATTCCTCGCTGCGCTCGGACGACAGAAAAACGCCCGATCGTGACAAATTTGCGGTGCAATGCTGGGTAAATTTGCCAACAAAATTCTTGGCGTTTAATACTGATCACAGCATGTCCCGCGATTCTTTCGTTCATCTTCATCTTCATACTGAATACTCGCTGCTGGATGGAGCGGTCAGGACGAAACAATTGATGCAACGGGCGGCCGAGTTTGGCATGCCGGCCATCGCCATGACTGATCACGGTAACCTGTTTGGGGCCATCGAATTTTATAAAGAAGCCACGGCCGCCGGCATCAAGCCGATTATCGGCTGCGAAATGTATGTAGCGCCGGCTTCGCACAAGCAAAAATCAGGAGCTGACCGCGATTATGGACACCTGACACTCCTGGCCGGGAACAAGAGAGGATATCAAAATCTCATCAAACTGGTATCGATCGCCCATCTTGACGGGTTTTATTACCGGCCACGCGTTGATAAGGATTTATTGCGGCAATACTCGGAAGGTTTGATCGCGCTTAGTGGTTGTCTCGCGAGCGATGTGAACGTTGCTCTGCAGGCCGACGATCTCGCACAGGCAAAACGGCACGTCGACGACTACCGCAACATCTTCGGTGCGGAGAATTTTTTCATCGAGCTGCACGATCACGGGATTCCTGAACAACTGAAGTGCAATCAAACATTGCCCAAATTGGCGCGTGAGTTCGGCCTGGGTCTGGTCGCAGCGAACGATGTCCACTTCCTTCGTCGTGAAGATCATGGGCCACACGACGTCATGCTGTGCATCGGCACAGGAAAGAATGTGAGTGACGAACGCCGGATGCGTTATGTCCCCGAATTGTATTTCAAATCACCGGCGGAAATGAGCAACCTCTTCCGCGAATTTCCGGAAGCGATTACGAACACCGTCCAAATCGCAGATCGATGCGATCTGACGATCGATTTCGGGGAATTAAAATTCCCACACTATCCATTGCCAGAGGGGACTACACGGGAAGCGATGTTGCGCGAGGTTTGCACTCAAGGTTTGCGCAAGCGCTACGGCGAACGAGCAGGGCACGACGAGGAGCTGCGGCGGCGGCTCGAACACGAGATCGGCGTCATCGAAAAAACCGGTTTCGTCGATTATTTCCTTATCGTGTGGGACTTCATTCACTTTGCCAAAGGACGTGGCATTCCCGTAGGTCCAGGACGCGGCTCTGCCGCCGGGTCGCTGGTCGCTTACGTCTTGGAGATCACGGATGTGGATCCGTTGAAGTATGGTCTGATTTTCGAGCGCTTTTTGAATCCGGAACGCGTTTCCCCTCCCGATATCGACCTGGACTTTTGCGAAGCCAGGCGCGGCGAAGTGCTCGAATACGTACGACAAAAGTTTGGAGAGCGTCGCGTCGCGCAAATTATCACGTTCAACAAGCTAAAAGCGCGGAGCGTGGTGCGTGACGTCTCGCGGGTGATCGGTCTGAGCTATGCCGAGGGCGATCGGCTGGCAAAGATGATTCCAACGGAGCTGAACATGACGCTGGACACCGCGTTAGAAAAAAACCCGGAATTGAAGCGAGCAGTCGCGCAGGAGCCCGCATCCAAACAGGTATTTGAATACGGAAGATTTCTTGAAGGCATGTCTCGCGGGGCAGGTGTGCACGCCGCCGGCGTCGTGATCGCAGACCGCGATCTCACCGATTACATCCCGCTTTGTCGGGACGTGAATGGCAAGGAAGTCATCACGCAATTTCCCATGGATCCGCTGACGGATCTCGGTCTACTCAAGATGGATTTCCTGGGACTGAAAAATCTTACGGTCATAGAGGACGCGGTTGCGCTAGTCCGCAAACGCGAACCACAGTTCGATATCAAATCGGTTCCGCTGGATGACCGCAAGGCGTTCGATCTCTACAACCGCGGCGAAACCATTGGCATTTTCCAGATGGAGTCTGGCGGGATCACGAATTTGTCTCGGAAACTGAATGTCGAAAAACTCGACGACATCATTGCCTTAGTTGCCTTGTATCGGCCGGGACCGATGGAGCTGATTCCCGAGTTCCTTCAGGCGAAGAAAGGCGCGGCTCCGATCAAGTATCTGCATCCGCTGCTGAAGGAAATCACCGCGGATACCTATGGGGTGATGATATACCAGGAGCAGGTGATGGCGGCGGCGGCGAAGCTTGCCGGTTATTCGATGTCGCAGGCGGATTTGCTCCGAAAAGCCATGGGCAAAAAGAACAAAGCCATCATGGCGAAAGAACGCGCGACTTTTGTCGAAGGATGTGCGCGCACCAACAACATTCCGGAAAAAAAGGCGAATGCGATTTTCGATTTGTTGGAGAAATTCGCCGGTTACGGCTTTAACAAAAGCCACAGCGCCGCCTACGGCCTGATCAGTTATCAGACAGCCTACCTAAAGGCGAACTATCCGGTTGAGTTCATGGCCGCGCTTCTAAGTAACGAAGTTAGTAATACCGACAAAATTTCCGTCCTCGTGGGTGAATGCAAAAGAATGGGAATCCAAATTCTGCCGCCGGACGTGAATCGGAGCGGGTTAAAATTTGTGCCGGAGTCCGTGCCGGACGGGCGGTGTGCTGTAGCGGCGGTCTCTGACCGCCGGGAAGACGGTGGTGAAAAAGAGATCGACGGTCAGAGACCGCCGCTACAGCAAAAGGGAAGCGCCATCCGAT
>JBKPQI010000050.1:0-6712 GCA_046733975.1 Verrucomicrobiota bacterium | reverse complement strand
GAGATGTTCTGGCTGGTTGCGTGGGTGGTCGGCGGAATCGTGGTGATGTCGTTGATCCCATCGAAGCGCGTGGATCGGATTTTTCCAGTGATTCCACCTCTTTGCCTTTTGCTGGCGGCGCAACTCAGGGCAATCGATGCTGCCCCGCTTCGTCGGCTGGCCGTTGGCAGTATTATTTTCGCTGCGATTTTTACCAGCACGTATTCAGCCGCGCGAGTGATCGATGGTTATCGCAACAATCGTAACGCGTTGGTGAAGTTCGGTCGTGAAGTTCGACAGATTGCAGCTGCCCAACGTCTGCGCTACGAAATTCTTCCCGCGCGTGATGAAGGTTTACTTTTGTATTTGCAACGCCCGCGTTTTCTGCGGAACCCGCCGCCTGATTGTAATGCGCTGGTCGTTCCATTGGATGAGGAACCATGGAGCTCGGGCCGTTTTTCCTATCGCCTTACGGTGGAGAAAAAAGGAGATGACCCTTCTAGCTACGGATTGATGGCTCCGCGGCCATCGCAGAGATAGACTCGACTTTCGCTGATAACGCCTTACTCTCGTTAGCTGGTGGAGTTCCCGAAAAACGAGCTCGAAACTTTGTGGGCGCCCTGGCGCTTCGAATACTTCGAAGAGCCCAAATCGGTCGACTTTCTGGCGGAAGCAGCGCGCGCCAGCGACGATGCCGCGCATCTGGTTTTGTTGCGGCGAAAGAATTCTTTCCTGATCATGAATAGATACCCGTACAGCGTGGGACATTTGATGGCCGTGCCGTATCGAAAAGTGGGCGAGCTGCGCGACCTGGGTGAAAATGAGATTACCGAACTTTTCTCCCTTGTGGTGCGCGGGCAGGAATTATTGCGACAGGTGGTGAAAGCTCAGGGATTCAATATCGGAATTAACGTCGGCGAATGCGCGGGCGCAGGCATACCCGATCACCTCCATATACACATCGTTCCGCGCTGGAGCGGCGATACGAATTTTATGCCGATCCTCGCGGGGCCGCGCGTGCTCTCGCAGGGGTTGAACGATCTTTACCAGAAGTTGCGCGGCGCCGCGGAAAAATCTTCCTCTTAACGAAATGAACACGTGGATCGAGGGCCCCCCGGCGCGCGAAAACCAGCGGATGGGGTGCTTCGGCAAAGGTTGCCTGTTTCTTAGCTGCTTCATCGTGTTCCTGATTATCGCCGGGACCATTGGGTTGTACTTTGGATTCAAGACGCATTCCGCGGTGTTACGCAGTGTTCTTTGGGCGAAGAAGACGCGCGTGCTTTCGCAGGAGCCGTCACCGGTGCCGCAGTTCGAAACGACGGAGGAAAATGTTCAGACCGCGAAGCAGAAGTGGGACAATTTTGAAAGGACGCGGGATCAGCCCGCGCACATCGAATTAACGGCTGACGATCTGAACAATCTGATTGCAAACAATCGGCATGCTCGCGGCAAGGTCTTCGTCGACATCGAAGGGAATCGATTGCGCATCCAGACCAGTGTCCCGCTAGGCGAATACGTTAGCGGCGGTCGTTATTATTTGAACGGCGACATCGTGATTCAGAGTGACAGCCCGCAGACATTGGAAAGCCCGCGATTGGGCAGCATCACCATTAACAATGAGCCGATACCGCCGGACGTGCTTGACTGGAAATACCGGTCACGCCCGCTGCGGGAATATCTTGGCAATTACAGGACGACGTATGGTGACGGCACGATCGAGATTCGTGACGGGAGAGTGATCATCGATCGTCGGTGAATTGGAATCCCAAGCGCATACCGGTTGGCCGCAGGCGGATCGCCCGCACCACTACGACTACGGTTGCATGATCTCACGCGCGAAAACGTTGAGCTGACCATCTTCCTGTTTTCGCACTTCCGTAATTTCAAATGGACGAACTTCGTCGCGGCTGACGGTTGAACCCGGTTTCGGTGGCACATAACCGGCCGGATATTCCACAATGATGCGGGTGGAGTTTCCCCCGGCGAGAAACATCACTGAATCCGGCACACGCGACCGCGGCCGCAAGACCGCTTTATTCGCGTCGGCAAAATTCACCACGAATTGACCTTTCAGGTAAGTGCGTTCTCCGGAAAGGCCGCGATCGGCTACCTGATTGAGGTCGGTTGTCGCAATCAGCCGGCCCAGCGGCATTTTCCCCGGCGGGTAGGTTTTCCAGTTTCCGCCGCCTGCAGTCGATGCCAGGGTGCTGCCATCGCCCCGCTCAGCCGGCGGTTCCGCCGGAGCGGGACTGAAAGTTTGCAGCGGCGGCGGCGATAACGCTGGCGCTGAAGCTGGAGTATTGGCCTTGGCGACCTGGATCGGTGTGGCTGTCGGTGTTGCTGTTGCCTTTTCGTTCTTCGCGATTTTTCCAGCTTTCCCCGCCGGCGTTGGTTTCGTTGCCTTGGACGGTGGCAGTGGTGGCGTAACAGCCGGAGTTCCGATGGGCAATGCCGGTTCTACGCGAACCAGTTGATTTTCACTCGGTGGCGGGGTGCCGGTTGGTGAGATTCCCGGGATCGCGATGGTGCCGGCGGCGACCGGTTGTTGTTGACGCAACTGCGCGAATCGATCTTCCGCAGCACGTAATTGTTCACGTTTAAAAACTGGCCAGCCGGCGGCGAGATTGAGATCGAGTGGCGGTTCCAGACTAAACGTGCCAGTCCCGCGGGTAACGGTATACGTTCCGTAAAGCAACGGCATGGCTGTAATCAGAATGCGGCCGTCGGCGGTCCGATCGGCGTGAATCACCGCCGAAATATCGTGAGTGCGTTCGAGCTTGATCTCGAGGCCGGGCGCGAGCGTTTGCCGCATTAAAGGAATGTCTCGCCGATCCGCTGGATAAACGTGTTCAAGCAGAACTTCGCCATTATCGATTGCAGCAGCGAGCGCCACCATTCCAGAGGTGAAGATGTCTGCCCCGCCGAGTTGGTGCACCTCGATAATGCGGAAACGTCCGACGACGTACGGGACGAGGCCGTGCACCTGCTGATAGTTGCGAAGGTAATTACGGGCCAGTTCGCTATTCGTCTTGGATAATTCCGCTTCGCCGAGAGGAGCGTAGCGGTCATGGAGTTGTTTCGGATTCAGAAACTCGCCGGCCGGGGCTGCCGTCAATTCGAAACGGCGCGGCGGATCGATCCGATGCAATTTTCTCAGCAGCCGATAACTGTCGGGACGTTCAGGTTGCCAAAAGATATAGAAGCTGCCCAACCAGGCGGCAAAGGCGAAACCGGTGAGAAGAAGAATCGCCACCGTCCACGCGAAATAGTTTACCCGCTGCCGTGGCCGACCATAAGGCGTCTCGTAGCGGAAAAATTCCTGTGCCACCGGAGAATGACGACTCACTTAATCTATTGACATCTCCCTAGAGGGGACGCGTGGGTTCGAAAGATGAACCGCAGCCGCAGGTTCGGGCCGCGTTTGGATTAACAATCTGAAACCCCGCCCCAGTCAAAGCATCGTGATAATCCAAAGTGGACCCGCTTAACAACCTGGCGCTGTCTTCGTCGACAAAAAACTTCACCCCATCGCGTTCGATAACGGAATCGCCGGCGCGAGCTTCTCCCAGAGTCATCTCGTACTGCAGACCCGAGCAACCGCCTTTGGCGATTCCAATGCGTAGCCCTTTTTCCGCGGCTAAGCCCACTAGGGCTCGCAATTGCCGCACCGCGCTGTCGGTAATCTCAATCATTTCGTCGAATAAACGTACGATCCACCCATTTGAAGTCAATCAGCAGGCCGCTTGCCGTAAGCTGAACAAAGAGGTGCAGACAAGCTGACCGTTCGAAATATGGGGTCGCGGGCGGTCACCTTTGACTGGGAGCGGCGGCTGCCAAGCCGGTCCGAAAGCAGCAGCATCAGCGCTTAGCGCCTTGCTAAAGAGATTTGGCACGGGCAGCGCCTGCCCTACAATCAGAAGTCCCGATGAGCCGGATCAAGTTGCTTCCCGAAACGCTCGCCAGCCAGGTAGCCGCCGGTGAGGTTGTGGAACGACCCGCTTCGGTGGTGAAGGAATTGGTCGAGAACAGCATCGACGCCGGTGCCCGGTCGATCGAGGTCGGAATCCAGCGTGGCGGGATGTCGCGCATTCGAGTAGTCGATGACGGGTGTGGAATGGATCCCGACGACGCCTTGCTGTCACTCGAACGCCACGCCACAAGTAAAATTGCTTCCGCTGCCGATCTCGCTGCCATCAACACACTCGGTTTTCGGGGTGAAGCGTTGCCGAGCATCGCGAGTGTTTCACGCTTTCGACTGACCACGCGCGAGGCAGCCGCCGTCGCCGGCACCGACATTGTGGTAAATGGCGGCCGGATCGAGACCGTGCGCGCCGGGGGGGAAGCACCGGGAACGCAAGTAGAAGTGCGCTCGCTCTTTTATAATGTGCCAGCGCGGCGAAAATTTCTGCGTTCGGAAACAACAGAGACGCGGAACATCGAGCATCAATTTTTTTTGCAGGCGCTCGCCCATTCCGGCATCGGCTTCACCTTTGTGCGTGACGAGAAAGTTGCGCTGCAACTACCGGCAACAACATCCTTGCGGGATAGAATTCGTGATCTCTATGGCGCGGAATTTATCGATGATCTATTGGAAATCACGGAGCGCGAATACCGCGGGATTCGGGTTCACGGTTGGATCGGGCGCGCCGGTGTCAGCCGGCAAACGCGCGCGCAGCAATTCGTTTTTGTTAACGGAAGGGCAATCGAGAGCGGCATTCTGTCCACGGCGTTGCGCGAGGGTTATCACACTGCTCTCATGCGCGGACAATTTCCGGTGACATTCCTGTTTATCGACCTCGATCCGCAGGACGTCGACGTGAATGTTCATCCGGCAAAACGTGAAGTGCGTTTCCGTGATCCGAGCAGGATTCGTGAGGCAATCGTCGAAGCGGTGCAGCGCACGCTTGAAAGCGGCCGCACTGAGTGGCAGCGAAAATTCAGCGCACCGCCAGCCCCAATTGGAGCGACGACCGCCGTGTCGTCCCAAACCTCATCCTCGTCAGCAGTGCCGCCCGCGGCCCCTCTTCTGAACAATTCGCCCACCTCTGAATTAATGCGACGGGACAGCGGCCGTCCGTCCATCTCAGCAGCATCTGACCAACCGTCATTGCCGCCGCCGGAATTTGCAGGCAGGGGCGATTCACCAAACCGCCCGCCGCCGTCCGCGAGCGCGAGTGGCGCAGTCACCCGTCCCTACCTCGATCCACCAGCCACGCCGAAAGAGGCTCAGCAGTTCCAAATCATCGGTGTGCTCAACCGGCTCTATGTCCTGATGGAGAATTCCGAAGGCCTCGTGTTGGTCGACCAACACGCTGCGCACGAACGCATTCTCTTCGAGGAATTGCGCGGGCGAATGGAGGAGCAGGGAGTCTCATCGCAGCGAATGCTTTTACCACAGGTTTTTTCGCTGCCGCCGCGGGACGTCGAGTGGGTCGAACACAATGTCGCGACCCTGCAAAAAATGGGAATCGGAGTGGAGAGGTTCGGCACAAACAGTTTTCGGATCGATACGCTGCCGGCGTTTCTTGACGTCGCCGACGCGGCCGATTTCCTGCTCCGGGTGATTGATGAATTAAAAACGACGAGCCGCAGCAGTTCGCCGTTGCGTCTCGGCGAAGACATGATCGCGAAAACGGTCTGCCGCCATGCCGTCAAAGCGAACGATCCGTTGCGTTATCCTGAAATCGAAAAACTAATTCGCGACCTGCTTGCCTGCGATCTGCCGTATTGCTGCCCGCACGGGCGTCCGACCATGATCCAGATTTCGCACGCAGAATTGGAAAAGAAATTCGGGCGCAAGGTTTAGAATGATCGCGCCGACAGTCAATGTGCTGGGCGTGCGGATCAGCTTTATCCGGGCTCCGGCAATGACGCCGCAACGGTTGATCCAAACTATAATGTTAAAGGTGTGTTTGTATTCCAGGGCGAGCTGCTCCGATGCAAGTTTGGTGGTACCGTAGAGCGAAACCGGGGCTGCAGTAGAAAACTCAATCGTTAATCCATTAGCTGGGGCTCCTGCAAATGGTTGAGCAGCTTCATTCCAGGCAAACGTGTTGTTATTTTTGATCAACGGCAGAGCGGCCAGTTCAGGAATGGAATAGACTCGGCTGGTGCTGAGCAGAATCACGCCCGCTCCAACGCGCTTGCAATACTCCAACAGGTTTACCGTTCCGTAGAGATTATGTTCGATTACCTGACGCGAACTACTGCCGTTATCGAATCCTGCCCAGCACGCTCGGATTAGCGGCCGCGTCAATTACCCAATCGACAGAGGGGAGATTCTCGAAATCGGAGACATTGCGAGCATCGCCGTGCTGAACGTTACTCCGCACGAACGGAGAGCAGCACGGTTAGTCTCACTGCCCGGTCTGATGAAGTTATCGAGTCCGATTACTTCCCACGAAGCGTTTCGTTCGCGAAACCGCCGCGCCAGGGAGCTACCGACGAAACCGCAGATTCCGGTAATGAGCAGTTTCATCGGCGGCGACGAGAATGCGCTTCGATCGCTGGCGACACAAAATTATTTTTGACCATTAACAGGTTGAAGCTGACGATCCTGCGATTTTAACAAAGTTTGATTAACGATAAACGCTCCAGGTGAACGAGTTTCTCCTTTCCATTTTACTTGGCATCGTCGAGGGACTGACGGAATTCCTGCCCGTTAGCTCGACTGCGCATCTCCGAATCGTGGAGGCGTTGCTGCGTCTCGATCTGCACGATCCCTACTGGAAGA
>JBKPQI010000049.1:0-7571 GCA_046733975.1 Verrucomicrobiota bacterium | reverse complement strand
CTTCTTTGGTGTCGCTGTCGGACTAGCAGTTGGGGTCGCTGTCGGCGTAGCCGTTGTGTTCGGTGTCGCTGAGGGCGTTGCAGTTGGGCTCGACGCCGGGGTTGGTGTAGGAGTTAATGCTGGGGTCGGGCTAGGCGTCGGCGACACGGTAGGTGTCGGAGTCGCAACCGGGGTTGCCGAAGGAACGGGCGTCACTACCGGAGAAGCCGTTGGTGTGGGGGTGGAGGTCGGCGAAGGAGCTGGTGTCACGATTGGACTCATCGTCGGCGAAGGAGTAGGCGATGATCTCGGGGTTGACGTCGGCGTCGGCGTCGGCGTTGGCGTTGGTGTTGGTGCCGGTGTTGATGTCGGTGTCGGCGAGGGAGGGGGGGCTGTCGGACCGGATTTGATCACCTCGTTCGATTTGAGACTTTCAACCGTCCCTTTGTACGCCACCACCACATAGTAATAGGTACTACCGGCAGGCGGAGCTATGACGTTTGCACTCGTTCCTGTTCCCAAAAAGTCCGTATGCTGGCCGTAGTTTCCCGAAGTGGTTCCGTAATAAACTCGATAGCCATCGATAGCCGGGCTCGATGCACTCGCATGCCAGGACAACGACACTGTGCTCGCGGCCATCGCCTCATAAGGGAGCAATCCGGTGAACAGCAACAGCATTCCTGCAAAAGCGGCTGTACGGGAGGTTCTGCTGCAAAGGACCCGTATATCCACGAGGTGGCTGGCAGCCAAAAGCGCGCCACACCGTCTCAATCGACCCGAAAATTTGGAGTTTTTTTTCGCGCGTTCTTGATTTCTCCAAGCCTAGCTCGCGCTGCGTAATCGCGACATGGCCAACGCCGGCAATTGTTACTGCTTGCCTGACTTGGTAAGATCGACCTGGCCGATAATCTCCACAGCAATCGGAATACGCTTCTCGCCGGCAATGATCTCCTGAAGTTTCTCCACGACTCCTCGTCGTTGGAGGCGACGCAATGGCTTCACAACGCGCTCGTAAAAAATTCCATCCTTGTCCGCAGAAGGATCGCATTGCCAAAACCTTCTGCCCACCTGAATTTCGAGTAATCGGGCTTTGCAGTGATCGGGTTCTAGCATTCGTCGTGATAATCGAAGAGACCGAGAGTCTCAAATTGGACGCCGCGCCAATCGCAGGTCGGCTTCTAACCAGTTCGCAAATCGATCGCCATGTGAGCGTCTGATCCGAAGTCCGGAATGCTTTCCGGATGGTGTCACACTTCATTGCTGACTTCTGTGAGTGGAGTGGCCGACCGTAAGAATGGCAGTACCATTACCGTCGGCGATGGGGTACAAAGCCCGGCTCGCAGCTATAGTGGAGGCGTGTGACAAGCTCACGGCGACACCGGCAGTTCGCGGTGGGGGCTCGGGAGTTTTCGGGAGCCTCCTGGCCTCTTCGCCTTATTCGCTGACGCGATGTTTCAGTTCCCAGACGCGAAGTGCTGCGAGGAGTAGAGCTTTGGTGCGGGCGAGCGTGCCTGCGGCTGGAAGATCCGGGGAACCTGTTTTTGTCGCACCATTACCGTTGCGGGCGCCATTTCGGGATCCATTTCGAGAGCGTGCTTTGGCCTTGTGAGCGGTCGATCTCGTCTTGCGGACACGTCTTGCCGCTGTCTCGCTTACGGTTAGCTGTCCGTTTCCGTGCATAACCGGCCTTTTAAGCAGCTTCCAAGCCCACTCCGTCTCGCACAGTTGTGGTTCTTCTGAAATCGAGAATGTTGTTGATATTCAAGAGGTTAATTACGTTCAGCTAAATCAATCCGGCTAGGAAAATCAGGCATTTTAACAATCGTTTCCGGTCTCAAATTTGGATTCTAGAAATTTTAAAATGTTCAAATTTTCCTTAAAACCGTTAAAATTGCCTTTGTCACCCCCACAACGTCCCAAATAACCAAGAACTATCGGCAGAATGCATCTGTTCCCAGCATTGTGCGCCGCGTTGGTCGAATCCGATCGTGCTACAAAACCGCTTGTTTGCGCCCCAGTTTGCCTCCAGCTTTGACGCGATCATGGCGAATCGAAAGCTCGGCTGTCTCACCCTCTTTCTCTTTTTGGCGCTTTGTGCCAGCGTGATCATCAACATCTTTCTCTCGATTACCCTGCTCGGACGCGTGAGCGGTAGTGTTGTCCGCGAGGAGCCGATGATGACGTTCCGCGAAATTCTGGTGCAACGCGGTGGTCGTGGAGTCTCCGATCGTATTGCCGTAATTGTTTTGCGCGGCCTGATCAGCAGCTCTATCCCGGGAAATGCCACCGAGAACATGGTGGACGACCTGAGATTGGCTCTGCAACAGGCGCGTGACGACGATCGGGTAAAGGGTGTTGTTTTGGAAGTCGATTCGCCCGGCGGTGAAGTGACAGCTTCCGATATCATCTACAACGCGGTAGCGAAAACACGCGCGCGCAAACCAGTTGTCGTCTATATGGATTCGCTGGCGGCGTCCGGCGGCTATTACGTTTCCTGTGGAGGCAAGTATCTGATGGCTAACGACACCACAATTACCGGCAGCATTGGCGTCATTATCCAGACGCTCAATTATGAACAGCTCTTCAATAAAATCGGACTCGCCGCCATCGTTTTTAAGAGCGGGAAATTCAAGGACCTACTCAATGGCGCGCGCCCGGTGACGGACGAGGAGCGTCAATTCGTGCAGAGTTTTGTGATGAAGACGTACGACAAATTCCTCGGCATCGTCGCAAAAGAGCGCAATTTGCCGGCCGAGGGCTTGCGGAATTCGATTGCCGATGGGCGTATTCTTTCAGGGAAAGAAGCACTGGAACACAAATTGATTGATGGAGTAGGGCAGATCGAAGATGCCTACGCCAAAGCCAAACAGCTGAGCGGTGCGCCGGAGGCAGCGGTGGTGAGATATGCGCCGCCGTTTAGTCTCGGCCGCTTCTTCCGTGCACTCGGCGAAACAAATCAATCGAAGCTTCAGCTCGAACTGCCCAAGCAGCTCATTCCGCAGCTCGAGAGCGGTCGCGCTTATTTTCTGCCGAGCTATTACGCTCCGTAGCCCGCATGGGCGGCGAAGATTTGCTCGGAGCGATCGGTTGGATTGCGGACGCGCTTTTCACACTTGCGAGCGCCTACATTTACATCGCATTGCTTCGTCAGATTAACCGGCGCGACCGCGAGACGCTCCTGACCGATCGCCGATTTGGCACCGCTGAAGCGGCGCTGGCGATTTTTCTCGTCGCCCTCTTCACCTTTAGCAGCCTGGGAGCAAGCTCGGCTCAAATCACGAGGCTGCGTACCCCGGATCTTATTTTCAACGCTGCTTTTTCTATCGGCATCGTTTTGTTTGTCGCCGCCTTCCTCAGATTGCGCCGCTTCAATGTGGCCGAACTCGCCGGATTTGGCCGGCTCTCCTTTGCCAGAGCATTTGTCACTGGACTTGTTCTCCTGATTTTTGCCTATCCGCTCATCCTTTTTGCTGACTGGTTAACCGCACGCTTTCTTGGGCCCGGCTCGAGTCGGCAGGGCATCATTGAGCTATTCAGCGGCTCGGAATCCATGGGAGAACGCGTCGTTATTATCCTGCTGGCGACTGCAATCGCCCCAGTAGCCGAAGAATTTGTTTTCCGCTTCTTTCTTTACGGAGTGTTACGGCGCTATCTCGGCCGAAGCGTCGGCCTTATTGCTTCAGCGCTTCTTTTTGCGGCGGTGCATGCGCACCTGCCCTCGTTCGCGCCTCTCTTCGTTCTGGGTGTCTGCTTCGCCCTTGCTTACGAATGGAGCGGATCGCTGTTGGTCTCAATGACGATGCATGCCATCTTCAACACCGTTACGCTTCTGGCCCTGGCCTTTCCGGGAACTTTGGAGCAATGACACCGCGGCTGCGGCAGCTTGGAGAAGACAAACTGCTCGCCGAAATTTTCCCGCACCTGAAATCTGACAGCCGAGTGTTGGTCGGAGCCGGTGACGATTGTGCGGTGGTGAAATTTCGTGACGCCAGGGACTGGTTGCTATTGAAGACCGATTGTGTGGTCGAAGGAATTCACTTTTCGCCGAAAACCGATGCTCGAGCGGTCGGCTGGAAAGCGATGATGCGGCCACTGAGTGATTTTGCCGCCATGTCGGGCATTCCAGAGTTTGCGCTCGTCACGATCGCGGTTTCCGGTAAAAAGAAAGTTTCGTGGGTGCGCGAACTTTATCGCGGGCTCAGCCAGGCCGCGGCCCGGTTCGATGTGGCGATTGCGGGTGGTGAAACCAGTGATACCACTGGGCCGGCGATAATTGTCGTCGATGTGACTGGGTTCGTGGAAAAGAAGCGCTGTGTCTTGCGCAGTGGCGGAAAAAGGGATGACGATCTGTTTGTCACGGGCACGTTGGGTGGTTCCATCCGCGCTCGCCATCTGAACTTTGTTCCGCGCATCAAAGAAGCCCGTTGGTTGACTGACAATTTTTTTCTGCACGCCATGATCGATCTGAGTGACGGGCTGGGAGCGGATTTGCCGCGTCTGGCGAAGGCGAGCGAACTCGGTTTTTCAATCGACGAGCGTGCGCTGCCTGTTTCCCGAGGGTGCACCATCCGCAACGCAATTTCGGATGGCGAAGATTACGAGCTGCTCTTTGCCATCTCACCACATGATCGTATGCGTCTAAACCGCACCTGGAAAAAGAAGTTCCCGAAAGTTTTGCTGACGCGAATCGGGACGCTCAATCCGCAATCCGCAATCCGCAGTTCGCGATTGTATTCCGGCTATGTTCATTTCCGCCAGCGCCGGTGAAACGGAAGCAGCAGGGCAGCGTCTCGCCGCTAACGTCCGCGCCGGTACCGTCCTGGCGTTGGTGGGAGATCTCGGCGCTGGTAAAACACAATTTGTTAAGGGTCTGGTAAGAGGTCTCGGCTCTACTGATATCGTGACGAGTCCGACATTTACTCTTCTGCACGAATATCGTTCCGGCCGCTTGTCTGTTTATCACTTCGATTTTTATCGGCTGGAAAACCTCGCCGCCGTGCGCGCGATCGGATTCGATGAGGTTGTTTTTGGTCGTGGCATCAGTGTGATCGAATGGGCCGACCGCTTTCCCGATGCGATCCCGTCTGAAGCGCGCTGGATCAAATTTGAAATAACTTCGGTTGATCAGCGGCAAATCGACCTGCCCGCCATCGAATGAGACTGCTCGCCTACGATCTTTCTACGATTCGCGGGTCGATAGCGCTCGTTGACGACGAAGCAATATTGTGCGGCTGTGAATGGCCAAATGATCGTAGAAATTCCTCGCCTTTTTTTTCGTCAATCCATGAAATCATCACCGAATACGGCGCGCCGGAAATGATCGTGGTCGGACTCGGGCCCGGCTCTTACACTGGCACGCGTATCGCTATTTCTGCAGGGATCGGTTTGCAAGCGACCACGGGTGCCACTCTCGCTGGTATTTCCTCGCTTTGCGCTGTTTCGAATGAAGACGACTTTTATGTGATCGGCGACGCCAGGCGCGCCTCTTTTTTTCTGGCGCGAATTAAGGATGGCGTGCTGATCGGCGAGCCGGAATTGCTATGCGAAGCCGAACTGACGGCGAGGATAACGTCTATCACCAACGCTTCGATTTACACTTCCGATGAATTGCCCCAATTCCATCGGATAGAGCGGCGTTTTCCCTGCGCAAAATTGCTTTGTTCCCGCGCGCGCACTATGCCGGAGAATCTCACTCGCGCGCCGCTTGTTCCGATTTACCTGCGCGAACCGCACATCACAACGCCGCAAGGGGGCCAGGCAGAATTATGATAGAACACTATCGCTGTTGGACTGAGATCGACCGGAGCGCGTTGCATCACAATGTCGCGCTGGTTCGCCAAAAATTCGGTCCCGCGATTGAAATGCTCGCTGTCGTTAAAGCAAACGCGTATGGCCACGGCATGATTGAGGTGGCAAAGACGATCGCGGACGAGGCGAATCTTTTCGGTGTCGCCAATTTGGAGGAAGCAATGGCATTACGTGCTGCGGTCCGAAATCAAATCGTGATTCTCGGGCCGGCATTGCCAATGGAACGTGCCGCGATTGCGGAACACGGCATCATACCATCGATTTCGACCTTGGAAGAGGCGCAAAATTTCGATCGCATTGTAGCCGGGCGCAAGGCGATTATTAACTTCAAGATCGATACCGGGATGGGACGAATGGGCGTGCTCGCAAAGGACGCGCTCGCGGTGTTCAAGGCGGTAACGGCGCTGCCGAATGTTAAAATCCACAGCATTTCCACGCACTTGCCGGTCTCGAATGAGGACGAAACATTTACGCGCGAACAATTGCAGGGCTTTAGCAAGTTGGTTGGTCAGCTACGTTCTGAGGTGCCGGGTGATTACAAGGTTCATGCGTTGCAAACAGTGGGAACGTTCGCGTTTGCCAATGAGCCATTCGACATTGTGCGGCCGGGGATCTTGATTTACGGAATCTCGCCGTTACCGGAATTTCAAAAGCTGCTTCGCCCCGCGATGACTTGGAAGACGCGTATCGCGCTGATTCGCGAAATGCCAGCGGGCCATGGAATCAGTTACGGCCGCACATTTATCACGCCAAAACCTATGCGCGTGGCCACACTTTCGTCTGGCTATGCCGACGGCTATCCCCGGCATCTCTCCAATACGGGAGCTTCCGTGCTCGTTCGCGGCCGCCGCTGTCCGCTGCTCGGACGAGTGACGATGGACTTGATCGTGATTGATGTTTCGCACGTGCCGGAGGCTGCGGTGGGTGACGAAGTCGTGCTGATGGGTCGACAAGGCGGCGAGGAGGTTAGTTGCACCGAACTAGCTGAGCGCGCCCAGACCATCACCTGGGATATTACGACGCGGATTGGCGTCCGCGTGCGGCGGGTTTATGTGTAGGAACTTACAGTACTCGCGTCCGACCCATTCCAGTGCCGTGTGCGAATAACCGTTGAATGCTTCAATCCTCTACTCCTCCAGGACCCGATAATGTTCCAAATCATCTTCAACGAGCTGAGCGCGGCGGAAATGTCGGCGCTTCCAAAAAAATTACAGCTCGATCTTCTGGCCGAATTTCAGATTCTACCCGAGGATCTGGATCGTCTCGACAGCAGTCGGTTCGGGTTACTGGAACGGGAGGGAAAAAAACTCTATCGTTATCGGGCCAAGGAATACCGGATCTACTTCGAAAAAACGCTCGAGGGGATCACGGTGCATCGGGTCCTGCACAAGAACACGCTGCGCGATTTTCTTTTTCGCAGCAAACTGCCGACGGGCGAGGACGAACAACTGAAAGAAAGGCGCGAGTTTTGGAAATTGATCGAGCAGGGCGAACGCACACGGAAAAAGACGTGATCGCCGAGCTTG
Source organism: Verrucomicrobiota bacterium (assembly GCA_046733975.1). Taxonomy (GTDB): domain Bacteria; phylum Verrucomicrobiota; class Verrucomicrobiia; order Chthoniobacterales; family UBA10450; genus AV69. The sequence continues at coordinate 258 of JBKPQI010000049.1, read as the reverse complement.
ATACGAACGAAGATTTCCGTCAGCGCGAGTTTCCGATTTGCGCGCGGAAAATCTATTGCGCGCATGCTGCAGATGCGCCGTTACCGCGCCGTGTTGCTGAGGCGATGCAGGATGCGATTGAGGACGCCTCCACTAACGAGAAACAGTTCGACCGGGCACTTGATTTTATTGCCGATACACGACGGATGCTGGCAAATTTTCTCGGAGCAGAAACGGAAGAAATTTCGCTGAGCGGACCGACCTCAAGTGGTCTCAATG
>JBKPQI010000048.1:0-5908 GCA_046733975.1 Verrucomicrobiota bacterium | reverse complement strand
GTGCAGAGCTGTATACACGGGACTGAGCCATCGAGGTTGACGTGGTACGGCGTAGGATTTCCTGCACCGACACTGGTCCCCAGCACACACGCACCGCTGGGATCAGTTACTTGGACGTAGTAATCGCCCGGAGGAAGACTCGCAGCGCCGGGGTGGGCGGGGCCGCCGTCCAGATACACGTCATGTTTGTCGCCATATATATTGAGATCGACGCCGCTACACGTGCTGTCGGTGGTGAAGATCGCGCCGGGAAGCGGTGGATCAGCTCGAAGCACCGTGGGTGCGATGAATAATGTTGCGATTGCGAGAAAGGCAATCGCGATGCCGCCGGTAAATTGAGTGGCGATCTGCTGGCGGCGCCAGATCGCGGTAGTTGTTGTTGTCATTGATCGTTCTTTCTTTTGTCTTTTATGGTTGAGAATTAGTTTCCGGGTTGGAAAAGCTTGCGATTGTAAGGCTCAAGCGCGTTTTGCGAATCGGGGCAGCGTCCTGATTGAGGGGATGTTTTCCCCCTATCAGGCCGCGACAATTCCCCTAAGTCTTTAGTCGTACCCCGAAACTTCGTTTCAGAATTTCGTCCATTGCGAGGCGGCTATCTGCGTTGACCACGCTCGATCCGCTGTTGCGGCAGCGCAGACTGTGACTGCCGCACAATGTCGAAAGCTACTTCCGTCGCGGCTTCGTTGGTGTTCCCGGCTGCAGCTGCGGAAGCAGGTTCTCGTGAGCCCAGGTACGGGCAAATTGTTTCAACTCCCCTGCGCTTTGCAGGCCCAGCTTCGATTTAATGTTCTCGCGGTGGGTCTCGATTGTTTTCACGCTGAGGTGAAATTGGTCCGCGATTTCGCGTGTGCTGAAGGAAGCGCCGATGAGCTGGAACACCTGTAATTCTCGATCCGACAGGCCTGCGACGCCGAGTTGCGAAACAGCCGGCTTATCTTCCAGCGAACGGCGAATAAAGCTGGCACCGACCCGCTGGCTGAAATAGATGTCGCCCGCCAGCACCCGACGCACGGCGTTGAGGATCTCGTCGACAGCGTTTTCTTTCATGACGTAGCCGGACGCGCCGGCGCGCAGGACCCGCTCAGCGAAGAGCATCTCGTCGTACTGTGAAAGTACAAGCACCTTCAATTCAGGATGTTCTACCCGGAGCGATTTGATCAGCTCGAGCGCGTCGCCACTCTTTAGCCGCAGATCCAAAATCATCAGATTGGGTGCGCTATCGCTCACAAGTCGCTTCGCGTCGTCAATATTGTCGGCCGTTCCGACGCATTCGACGTCCGGCTGGCTGCAAAGCAATTGCGTCAGGGCTTCGCTCAGGAGCGGGTGATCATCAATCACCACGATCCGCGCTTTTGTCGGCGTTGTTGCCTTCACGAAACCCCGGCGGGCCTGTGAGTAATCGGCACCCGGCAGATGAGGGTGGTGCCGCGGGTGTTTGATTCTATTTCGCACCATCCGCCCACGGAGTGGGCTCGGGAGCCCATGGTGCGAAATCCGAGGCCCTGCTCAGCGACACTGAGGTCAATCCCGCGGCCGTTATCGGAAACGGTAAGGACGACTTGTTCCTGGTGAGAAACGAGATAGATCTCCACCTTGTCCGCGTGACCGTGCTCGACCGCATTGCGAACGGCTTCCTGAGCAATGCGGTAAAGCTGCACCGCCGTCTGTGCGTTCACCGCGACAGAGAAGGCACTGGTGTTCACGCTCACGTGAACGCGGCAATTTTCCTCAATGGCGGCGGCCAGGCTGGGCAACGCGGTCACCAGGTCGATCGCACCGTTTGCGCTATCGAGCTGGTGCGCGGTGACTCGCGTTTGCCGTGCAGCGTCGTTCGCCAAACCCGCGATCGCCGACGCTTCTTCCGCTTGTGCCGGAGACGTCGATCGTAACTTCTCGCTCAGCAGTTTCGCTTTGAACGCGATGCCGACGAGCCGCTGCCCGAGGTCGTCATGAAGGTCATAGGCGATGCGGCGCTGCTCGCGCGCGGCGGCCTCGATCACTTCGCGCTCGGCCAGGGCATGTTCTGCAATCTCTAATTCCAAGTGGGCGTTCTTCTGCTCGATAATAGTGTGAAGCTGGTCGCGCCGTTGCCGGACGATTGCGACGAGGACAGCTACCAAGGAGTAAATGAGAAGTCGCGTCGTTGCATTCCAGCAGAGGATGAGCGCACCACGGAGCTCCGCACTTTCAGGTATGCCGGCGGCAAACCACGCGGCCGCACTGGCGAACGCGGCAATAAGACCCACTCTGCGGCCACCAACCCATGCGGCCATTGCGACGGGCGGAATATAGAAGAGGGCGAACGAGATTGCCGGGCCTGTTTCATAATCGAGCCAACCCACTACCGGTATGGAGGCCAAGGCGGCGAAACCAAGCCAGCGTGATCGGGAAATGCCGCGGCTCGTTCGCTCCCCTCTCGGCGATTCTACGAACCGCGGCAGGACGTTCTCCTTTACCGCAACAAAAGACTTCGGTTTCGGCGTGCTTCTGTTCTGTGCAACAACCCTGAACAGAAGCTGACTATGCGTTGCGCCGCTCGCCGATTCCATAAGGTCGGCAATTTTTACATATTCGGCGGCGCCTTGGCGAGTTTTTTACCTGGCACAGTAAGGTCTTCGCTGGCTGCAAGCCGCTTCGATGCCTCGCTAGAGCTACGCCGTCCAAATTGCCGGTTGGTCCGAATCTCATTAGGCTCTCAACGGTAACGTTTTGCAGCTATCGCCCCTACGAATATGCAGCAAAGGCCAGATGCGCGAGTTGAAAATTTTCGTCTTCTTGTACCGATACAATGGCAGCGTTTGCCCGATGCCAGTATTACGGTTCGACATCGCCCGGTCTTGGCGAGGCCGTGAGTTTCTGGAAGCCCGGATCGTTGCGAATTGGATCAAACATTGGATCGAACCTGAGCAACGCCGGAGTAAGCGGCGCATTCGAAGCGAGCGGGCTCGCGCCTGGCATCGAGAGCAGTTTTTGCGCAGCAGAAACAGCGCGATCCGCTTCTCCTGCCTGAGCCGCTACCCGCGCCATAATCTCGATTGGCATTGGACCGAACATGACGTCTTTTTCCAGCGGCATCGCAGACATCGCTCGTTCGGCTAAATTCAAGGCCACTGTTTTCTCGCCCAAACCCGCATTGATAAGTGCGAGATCTCCGATGATGACAAAATTTTCTGACTGTTGTTTGAGGAAAGATTCCAGCTCGGTGCGCGCTTGTTTCCACGTTTCCTCTGCGCCAGCGCGATCACCCGATACCGACTGCGCCCAGCCTAACCAAAAACGCAATTCGCCGTTTAAATAACCTAACGCCGGGTCGGGTTTGGCGAGTATTTCCTTCAGCTTAGGGATAACCGATGCAGGCTTACGTTCCAAAATCGCCTGATAAACCTGCGTTTCCAAAGCACCAGAGTTCGCGACCGGCGGATGCAAGGGCGAGAGAAGTGCCGACGCGTGCGCCAGATCGCCTTGCGCCTGCGCGTAGGCCGCTTTTTGCACAAGAATATCCAGATCGTCGGGAATAATATCGAGAATCTGGTCGAGCTTTCGGAGTGCTTCAGGAAATTGGCGGCGTGCTCCATAGTTTTGGGCGTGCTGCGTAAGCAAGCTCACATTCCGCGGGTCGAGCCGCTCGGCTTCATTAAAATAGATCTCGCTCTGGTCCCACTGACCGCGCCTGCGCGTGACATAGGCTAGTAGCTCCGGGATGCGGCTGCTGTTCGGCAGGTATCGACGTGCTTTCTCAAAATACAGCAGAGCCGTGTCGTAATCCTTTAAACACGCATAGTGGTAGTAACCCTTGGCTAAAATCGCCTCACCCAGGTCGGGGCGAAGACTAAGCGCCATCTCGGCCGCTTTGTGTGCTTCTTCGCGGAGAGCGTCAGTTGGTTGAAGCGTCAATTGCAGGTAGCCCCGCGAATTAACATACGCCAGCAGCGCCCAGGCCGAGGCAAACTTTCCGTCCAGTTGCACTGCTTCTCTTAAATATTTCTGCGCCGCGAGCGAATTAGCAGGCGTCGTCGCCGTTTTCACGTTATACGCCAGGCCGCGTAAATAAGCATCGTAGGCTGCTACGTTCTCCGTCGGTTTAACGGCAATCGTTTGCTCTTCCTGGCCACTCAGTCTTGCGCGCAAGTGGTCCGCGATAGTGCGAGCGACGTCGCTTTCGACAGAGAAGATGTCCGTCAATTTGCGATCAAACGTTTCCGCCCAAAGATGAGCATCGCTGGCCGCTTTGATCAGCTGCACGTTGACACGCACGACGTCGCCACTTTTTTGCACGCTGCCTTCGAGGATGTGGGCCACGCCGAGTTGTCTGGCGATGTCAGGCAAGTTTGGCGGCTTGCTCTGATACTGCAGCGTCGAAGTTCGCGAAATCACCTTTAGATCCGCGATCTTCGATAAGAGCGTGAGGATCTCATCCTGGATTCCGTCTGCGAAATAGGCGTTCTCTTTGTCTTCGCTTAGGTTCTGGAAGGGCAAGACAGCGATGCTTTTTTCTGGGAACGCCACCGCCGCTCGCCTCCGATAACGAGAAAACGTTACCACCCCCGTCACGATCACCACAAGCGCGAGCAACGCCATTGTCACCGCCGCCCAGCGCATTCGCATCCGCTGTTTTTGCGCCTGCAACCTGGTTGGCAGTCGGGAATTTCCGATGTCGTCCGCGTAAAGATTCACCACCATGACACGCGCGCCATGTTTCACCTGGCACGAACCGAGATCATGCAAGAGCGGCCGCCAGCGTTCGTATTCTTCGAGGTCTTCGGCAACGCGCTTGGAGAGAAGGATATGGCCGGCGTCGCCGCAATCCATTACTCGTTGCGCGAGGTTGATGCCGGCACCGGCGACATTGGCGCGGCCAGTGACATCCACCACCCCACTAACGGGCCCGCTGTGAATTCCCATCCGCAGCTGGATATGCGGATGTTCCTTGAGTGCGCGGCTAATCTCGGTCGCACACTCCACGGGTGCCTCCGGCGTGGTGTAAAAAACGAGCGCCATGCCATCGCCCGTCGGAATTTTAAGCAATCGGCCTGCGGCTTCAGCCTCCTGAACTTGTGCGGAGGCCCGAACAATCGCGTTTAGTTCTTCAATCGCCGCGTGCTGCGCGTTAATGGAAAGCTTGGAGTAACCGACAATGTCGATGAATAAGACATGGGCAATTTCGAGCTGGATTTCTTTTTTAGCTTCAGCGGCCATCGCGCGACCCGATGTGAACTCAACCGTCGAGTCTCGGTGCTATTAGAATCGAGAGCAAGGGTTGTGGACTCCTGTCCACAATCGCGACTTCCTCTGGGGAGCGCAGGCTGCCAGCCTGCAGTCGGCGGCAGGCTGCCGAAAAGGGCAGGCAAAGCTGCCTCCGCTCCGGAATAACATTGTTCGGCAACGCTGAACTCGGAGAGGCCCGACGCGTGCGCTGTCCGGAAATCTCGCTAGGGTCATTGGACTCAACTCATGGCACGACTGCACGAATATCAGGGCGAGGCGATTCTTCCGACGAACGAATTTAAAATCCCCCGGGGCCGGGCGGCGTTCACCGCGGATCAGGCGGTGGCAATAACGAAAGAGCTCGAGAGCGGACTTTCGCCGGCAGTCGCGGTGCAACTTGCCAACGCGATCAGAGGAGCGCGCCAATGACAGGTGGCCGGTTGCGAGGAAGATCATTTCCCTGCTGCGCGACATGGTTGGTCTTGGCCGCGTCGCAATCGGCAGCATTCGCTCAGGGACACGAGCACCCAGTTCCGGAGAAACTAGGCACGGTCAAGTTTCCGATCTCGTGCTCGGCCAATGTTCAGCAGGAGTTCGAAAGGGCGGTCGCGCTGGTCCATTCGTTTGCCTATTCCGCAGCGGAGAAATCATTTCGTGATGTGCTGGCTAAAGATCCGAGCTGCGCGATGGCACACTGGGGAGT
>JBKPQI010000047.1:0-17603 GCA_046733975.1 Verrucomicrobiota bacterium | reverse complement strand
CTTTCAGACTAGCGAACGGGAGGAACGCGTTAGTTTTAGACAGAAACCAGACAAAAGGGGGCCGGTCACTGGGCGTGGCTATGCCGTGCCAGCATATGAAAGTTAGCAAGTATCAAGTCCGGCGTGGTTCAGGCGCTTTGTATCACGGTTGTGTGTCTGGTTGGCGTCGCGATCGCGCCAGCTTCGGAACTCAAGGAAGCGCGTTTCACCCAGGTGGTGAAAGGATGTCAAGCGCTGCGCGGGGCGCTGTAGAACCGGTCCGATGCGGCCGCCTTTCGTCGTCTCGATCGTAAGCCGAGGGATCCCGGTGCGAAACCTTCCCGGCAACTTCGCGCGGAATCCACCTGTCCGAGCCGGACGGGCGTTTATGCTCGGCATGAGGGACTCGGCAATTAATTACACGCTCTCGCCCGAAATCACCGCTGGCACACCGGAAAAAGCTTTTTTTACGCGAATTTGTGAATACACTATGGCCGTTATGTTTTTCGGGGGTCGAGGGTTTTGTCTGCTGGCCGCCCTCCTGGCAGCGTTCAGTAACACCAATGCGTCAGAGTTAATGGAAGCGCGCGTTACGCAAATCGTTCGTGACGTACAGTTGCTGCCCAATGCAGCCCCGGCTCGGCCCGCTGTGGTTGACGATCAAGTTCGTAACGGCACTGCAGTTCGCACCGGCATCGAGTCCCGCACCGAGCTCAAGTTCACCGACACGACGTTGGCACGTCTTGGCGCGAACACGATCTTCAGCTTTACCGAAGGAACGCGCAATCTTGAGTTGAGCGATGGTGCGATGTTGTTACGCGTCCCGAAGAACGCTGGTGGCGCAAAGATTAATACCGCAGCGGTAACGGCGGCGATTACGGGCACGACCGTCATCCTCGAGTTTCACAAGAGTTCTTACGTCAAATTCATTGTCCTCGAAGGCACCGGTCGCATCTTTATTCCTAATCACGTCGGTGAATCAGTCCTGGTTCATGCCGGGCAAATGTTAATCACAAAGCCGAATGCCCGGAATCTGCCCAGTCCGGTTGACGTAGACATTCGCAAACTGATGAAGACTTCACGGCTCATCAAAGGATTCGGCAAAATGGGCAGCGAAGAGCTAATCGCGGAAACCGAGGCAGACCAGGATGAAGAACGGGCCGACGGCGACGTGTATGAAACGAATCTCGCGATTTATGGAGGCGGCACCGATATCATTCTAACCGACCTGACCCATATTCAATCTACGCCAGAACAAGCTCCGCAGCCTCCTAGCGAATTTGGACCTCCGGAAACCATTCCAGATCCTGATGCATACCCATTAGGATCAGGTGCACAGATCAATATCAACACCGGAGCTCCCACCATTACCTCAAATGGAATCACGAACTTCGGCAAAATCTATCGCACCACGGCCTTGGACGGAACACGTTCGCTTTGGTTTTTCCGTTCTACCAGGCCATTTGATACGGCGAGCGGATTCGATGTCCCCGATCGTTCCGTTTTCGATCTCAACTATATAGCGACGTTCAAGTTTCAGGATCTTCAACTACTTTCGAGCCCCACCATTTCGATTTCCGCTTCTGGCGTCAACAAACTTGCCTTAATTGGGGTTGGGGGAATTACCAGTGGTCCGCCGGGAGGCACTCTGACTTTTGCGGGCTTGAATTCGCTTTTCTTGGGTACACAAAGCGGATCAATCATGTTGGATAGCGGAATTTCTTTTGAGAATATCCCCAATCTACTGTTCTACGCGCGCGGCGATTCCGTTTCCCTCAAGCTCGCCTCGCCCATCAACGGGTCGAACGATCTCCTCCTCAATTCCGAGGGAACTGTGCAAATCAATGGCAACGTTTCCGTGAATAATCTGAACGCGTTTTTGAACGGCGACTTCCTGAATGGAACCGGTGTCGTTACGGCGCATGATATCACAATCAATTCCATTGGGGGGAACGTGACCTTTGACGCCGACAAATTTACCGATGTTGCCGGCGGCACTGTCGATCTCACTGCAAATGGTACACTGACATTTATACCGGTTGCTGCTCCAGTCACTCGCGCATCGATTGTCGGCCGCGGTGGCACCATAAGTTTCGTTAGTGCCGAACCCTTCACCTTCGATTTCAGAAATTCGACTGTCAGCTTCACCGCCGGAAACGGCGGCATACAGGCATCGAACATCGACTTTTTCGGCTCGAATCTTTTACTCAAATCCGGCGGCGACATCAATCTGCTCGCCTCACACGTTCCAGTTTCAGGAACAGGGATACCCATCCTGTCCGGCGCGATTGATGCCGCCGGCTCCATTTCAGCGTCTGGTCCAATTGAAATTGCTGATCTTAAAGCTGGTGTCGGCATTAACGCCGGCAGCATCAGCGCACGTAATATTCAAGCGGGTGGGAACATCACTACTGCTAACGGGATTGATGCAACTGGCGGTTCGATCACAGCCGGCGGCGACGTTAGTTCTAACGGTTTGCTGCGACTCGATCGTGATGACAACGATGTAATCGGTAACGTCACCGCTGGCGGAGACATCTTCGCCCGTGGCGGCATTCTCACCGATGCCGATTCCACCGTAACAGCAGGAGGCGACATTCTTGCTCCGCAAGTCATCGCGGGCACCTTGACCGCCGGCGGTACTATCACGGTCGACAATAGCTCCGGGCGATTTGGCGCGGGTGTACTCGTCGACACGATCAACGCGCCAGCGATTTCATTTATTAACACCTCACGAGTATCGGCGATTTATGCAGGCGAGGGATCTATCGGTTTTTCGCCGCATGACTTTTCCATGACGGTTGGTACAATCGATAGCAGCGGACGGAACATTCCGGTTTTGTTCGCGAACGGCCTTCACGCAAACCTAACGGGGCCTTCGGCACCAGGGAACGGCGGCAACGTCACGCTTAATCTCACCCTCGACGGCTTGATGGTCGGCTCCGATGGTGACTTTGCTTCAATTACCGCAAACGGTGGCGGATTCAGCAGCGCCGGTCCGTTCACCGGCGGCAATGGTGGAGTGATCAACGTCACCGCGGCTGGTCCGATCACCATAAATGCGCCGATCGAAGCAACGACCGGGTATGTGCAATCGCCTTTTGATGCGCACGGGAACGGCGGAACTATTAATCTAAGCTCAACTAAGGATGCGGTTGCAGTAAATTCGCGAATTGAAGTTTCCTCCGCCGACAGCAAATCGAACTTGCGGCGCCGCAGCGCCAGTGGTGGCAACATCGGATTGAAGAGCGGTAAGCCTGGTGGCGTGGCCATTAATGTTTCCAATACTTCCGAATTACTCTCTCTGCTCGATGCCGCTGCTCCGGGACCGGGTGGCAAGGTCACCATTTTAGCCACCGGCTCGAATAGTAGCGCAAACATCAATGGAAAAATCGTGGCTGACCGCGGTACCATCGATATCCGTCATGCCGGCGATAATGGACAGATCTCTCTCGGAGGATCCGGCGAATCGGACCGCCTCGATGCCCATGCCGACGTTATTAAAGTCGCCGCCCTCGGGAATAACGGTGTCCTTACGCTTGGCAACGGATTGTTGTCGGCCGACACGACGTTGAAACTGTATTCGCCCGGAAGTAACGGCACCGTGAATTTTGTCGCTGACGTAGCGTTAAGTGGCGCGAGCGCAAAAATCATTGCGGGTAACACCGTCAACATTTTCAACGGTGTGGTGGTTAACATCGGCGGCAAAAGTCCGGCGAGCGTCTTTACCAATAATGCCAACTACACGGGCTTCGGTGGCAACGGCTCCCGCACTGGCACTTTCTCTGGCGCTGGTGCAAAAAATCCATTGCCATTGAATCAAGCGCCGGCTTTAGACGCCCCTGGGGGGTAGAAGCGTTTCCCTGGCTAAGATTGTAGCCGTGTCTGTGACGACCTAATTCTTCCGATATTGTTATTGGAGGGACATGCGCAGTCGTGTCCCAAATAGGGCGGCGACAGCGCGGCGCTCCAAATCGCAAATATCAATGGCGCTCTCGCACATTCGTTTAAAGTCTAAGGCAAACATGAAATCCCATCGGCTATTGTTGCGTGCCGGACTGATGATGCTGTTTAGTTGCGCTGCGCTTCTGTTACTAACCGCGGCGCAAAGAAAAGAAGCGCGTGTTAGTCAGGTTGTACGTGATGTTGGCCTGTTGCCGCCTCACCTCGCTGCGCGGGCCGCGCATCTAAACGATAACGTCGCGGAAGGTAGTGTTGTCCAAACCGGCGTTGATTCGCGCGCGGAGCTTACCTTTGCCGATCTGACCATCACCCGCGTCGGAGCAAAAAGTATTTTTTCCTTCGAAGAAAATGGCCGCAACGTCAATGTCGAAAACGGAGCCATTCTGTTACGTATACCAAAAGATTCAGCCGGCGCCCGTATTCGCAGCAGTGCGCTCACCGTCGGAATCACCGGAACGACGGTGATGTTCGAGTATCGTCGACGCAGTTATAGCAAGCTAATTGTGTTGGAAGGGAGTTGCGAAGCCTGGCTAACCAAGTATCCCGCAAACAGAGTTCGAGTACGCGGCGGCCAAATGCTCGTTGTAAAGGGAGGCGTGACCCAGTTACCGACACCGGTTGACATCGACTTGGAGCGTGTCCTGCAAACCGCAACTTTAATTACCGACTTTCCGCCGCTGCCCAGCCTCAATCTGATTCGGACTGTTGCCAACGACCAGAAAAGATCCGGCGGCTCATTGTTCAATCCGCTTATCGACCCGACCGGAATGAATGCCCGCGATGTGAATGCATCGACCCGGCCGCAACCGACGCCCGTCAAACCTTCAGGCCGGAATCGGAATCCGTAAACGTGGCGCGGCGCAGGCATCCTGCCTGTGGGGGGCCAACGGGCATCTTGCCAAGTTGCTTACGCTAGTCGCGGGCCGGCAATTCGTAATCTTTTCAATCAAGGGCCTCGATCAGATCGCGCCTATAAATTCTTCCCGAATCGTGACCATAAAGCCGCTGTCGGCTAAGGCCGCGCAACCTATCGCTTCGGAATCACCAGCGTTTGGCCTGGCGACAGCTTCTTCGGATCATTGATCACGCCTCTGTTGGCCGCGAGGATCTGCTTCCATCGTGTCGAGGTCTTGTAAAACTTTCGCGAGATCGAGGCGAGGGTGTCTCCGTGCTGGACGACGTAGGTCTGCTGGCCTCCGACCTCAGCACCTTTCGTTTTTCCTGCGGGTGCGGCCGCTTGGTCCCCGACGGCGGCGTGGCTGCGTCCGCGCGCTTCATCCAGATCTTTATGCAAGGATAAGTTTTCATTTCGTAAACGAGTTGCTTCAGCCCGGGAAATAACTGCGTCACCCGATAGACTCGTCAAAAGCGCAACTTCATCGCGTTTCACAAAGCCTTTCACATCGTTCGCGTGTGCACCATCTGGTGTGATGGCCAGATAGCGTTTGTAATGATGTAATGCGTCCAACGGATCATTCATTTTATCGTCGTAGAGCAGCGCCAGCTTGTAATGCACTTCCGCGTCAGTCGGCCGGTCTTCCAAGGCGGACTCGTACAAACTGACGGCACGGCCAAAATCGCCTGATGCTGCTTTCGTCTCCGCATCTTTAAGCTGTTGCGCGTGCTTCGGTGTGATCATTCGATCACAGCTGGCGCAGAAGAACGCAACGACTACGAGAAAATGAAGACTGCTACTCAACTGCCTGCCGTAGATGCCGCATTCAGATCTTAGCTGACCTGTTTGCGCTACAAGTCGTAGGTTGATGTCCATAACTATTTTGACGGCAAGGTAGATCGAGCAGTCTCTTGTTCGACGTTAGTGTTAGGCGGCGAAGCCGCAATCTTTTGACATCGCCCGGCGGGAGCGGCCGATCCACCTCAGCTCGTCTGGCGACGCCGCAGGTGAACAAGAGGCACCGGCAATGCGCACTAATATTTCGGCATGGTCGGATCCACTTCTACGCGCCAGGCATCTAGGCCGCCTTCCAGATTCAACAAATTTTCAAAACCGTGTTCGCGTAGAAACTCGATCGCCCGCGTGCTACGGACGCCGCTCTTGCACATCACCACTGTTGTTTCGGTTCGTGGAATCTCTGTCAGCCGCTCGGGGATTGTTCCAAGTGGAATCAGTTGGGCACTGGTAATCCGCGCAATCTCAAATTCGAATGGCTCGCGCACGTCGACCAGCGCAACTTTGTTGCCGTCAGATAACATTTGTTTGAGTTGGGTGGCCGAAATCCCTGAGACTTTCGAATCACTCCCGCGGCTGCAAAATTGTTCATAGTCGATTGGCTGGGTTATTGTGGGCGAATCGCCGCAGACCGGACAATTCGGATCGCGGCGGATTTTGAATTCGCGAAATCGCAGAGTCAGCGCGTCCACATGCAAAAGACGTCCAAGAAGATTGTCGCCGGTGTCAATGATCAGCTTGATTGCTTCCAGTGCCTGAATGAGCCCGATCAACCCCGGAACGACGCCCAGCACCCCGGCCTCCGCGCAGCTCGGGATAGCCTCCGGTGGTGGCGGCTCGGGAAAAAGGCAGCGATAACACGGACCGCCCAGATGAGGCGCGAACAGTGAGGCCTGTCCTTCGAATTGATGAACGGAGCCGTAAATGTTCGCTTTCTTTTCCCAAACGCATACGTCACTGGAGAGATAACGGGTGGGAAGATTATCGGACCCATCGACAACAATGTCGTAGTCCCGGATCAACTCGCTGGCATTGCTCGCGGAGAGACGTGTGGTGTAGGTCTCAATTGCAAGCGTCGTATTGATGGCGAGCAAACGTGCTCGCGCGGAATCAGTCTTTTCGCGTCCGACATCACTCATTCCGTGCAGGACCTGCCGATGCAAATTGCTCACATCGACTGTGTCTTGATCGACGATGCCAATAGTGCCGACGCCCGCAGCAGCGAGGTAGAGCGCTGATGGAGAACCGAGCCCACCCGCACCGATGCACAAAACGCGCGCGTTCTTTAATCGACGCTGACCTTGTTCTCCCACCTCTGACAGGTTGATTTGTCGCGAGTAACGGAGCAGCTCATCCTTATTAAGCTGGGTAAGCTGCTCTTGCCCGACGGCGCTCTCTTTCATGGTCTCATCCTATCACAAACCGCTGCCCTTGGCGCACAATGGATTTCCTCAAATCAGGCCCCCGCGTTCCACGGTGTCATCCTGAACGAAGTGAAGGATCTCTCCTATCAGCGGGAGGCACTCGCAATCGCTTGTGTGACATAATAACATTGAGAGGTCCCTCGTTTGCGCTCGGGATGACAGACCTTTTCAGCGGCGTCGACGACAAAGTGGCAGCGCAATTTCGGTCTAATGTCTAATTATTGGCCGCTCACCAAATCCCACTTAATTCCGACGACGCGTTTGTTCTCGAACCGTTTGAGGGATTTCGGAAAAACAAGATAACTTGCGCCCTTCGCCTGTTTGAAGCCGACCATTCCGAATTCGGTGCCGCTCTCGGTCCGCTGAATGGTCATGACCCGGTTGTTTTTGATTTGCGACTGTAGATGTCGATCTGCCGCCGGTTTTTGCCACAGAGTGTAAGCTTCGGGGCGTCCTGTTTTCTCGACCAGCTCAGCAAAGCGCGCCGTTTTTACTTTCAGCAATTTCATCAAGAAAAATCCGCCAGAGAACTACGGCAAAGAAGGTCAGACTACCGTTGCTGCATTCCTGCCCTGGCGGGGTTCGTAAGCCCTCAGTCCATAGCCCCTGACGGAGAATGAATGTTTATCGAAGATTAACGTCGCGCAACGACCAATACGGAACGGGAGAGGTGATGAGGAAGGAATGGCCAATGAGGATAGCCGAACGATGCATGTTCGGCACCGGCATTAATCAGGGCTTTTCAATTTATTCGTCATGAGCTTGGTCATTAAACCTTCGCCATTTTGTCGTCTTCGAATTGACATTAGAAGCCGTGTCTGATTGCATCCAACCCGTGAAATGGCTCGCGCTCTTTGCTCTACTCGCTCTGGAATGCTCCTGCACCACCCTGGCTAACCGCCGCGATCTTTACAGTCCGCAGCCGGATCCCGATTTGGATTGGCATCGTCAAATACCCAGGACCTCACACATAGACGAATCTACTCCACTGCCGAACCGTTGATCAGGCGAAGGGCAGGTTGGCTTTGATGCGCGCGACATCAGTTCCGTGCACGCGACCCATTTTCGCCAGCTGACGTTTTTTCTTCGCGTTCTTCGCCGACATCAGATGACGGCGTGAGGCATGCGAACGAAGGACTTTGCCCGAAGCAGTCACCTTGAAACGCTTGGCGACTGACTTTCGGGTCTTACTTCGTGCAATCGGCTTGGGCATAGGGCGCGCAAGATAACGCCCGCCGAAGAACTGACAACTTCTATTTGCAACAATGCGGCTCCCTTGCGGTATTAGCGCTCGAGCATCGGCTGTCCTCAGCGCGTTTTCGGAAAACTTTCCGCTGAGACAGCGCGCATACAGCCTCAGACTGCCGCGGGACGTGATTGCAAATGGGATGCGACTGTTTGCGCCAGCCGATCCGTCATGTAGGGCTTGGCGAGGAAAAGATGATTTTTTTCGCTTTCGAATTCCCTTCCGAAAAGCTCGGAGCTGTAACCACTGGTGAAGATAACTTTTAGGTCCGGCTTATCCATGATCAGCGTATGGGCGAGTTGGCGGCCGGAGATTGATTCCGGCATTACGACATCAGTCAGGAGTAGATCAATCTCGTTTTTATGCTTGGCCCAGACGCCAAGCGCATCTTTCCCATTAGCAGCGGACAGCACGCGATAACCCAGAGTACCTAATGCGTCGCTCACGAATTCGCGCAGCATCTCTTCGTCTTCGACAACGAGAATTGTAACTTCGTCGGTGGGAGCCGCAGTGGTCGGTGGAATTTGCGATGTTCGAGGAGTAGCAACGGATCCTTCAGTGCACAACGGGAAGAAGGTGCGGATTGTCGTGCCGCGCCCTGGCGCACTATCGACTTCGACCCAGCCGTCGTGTTGCTTTAGCACGCCATAAACCGTGGCCAAACCCATGCCAGTGCCTTTACCTGGGTCCTTCGTCGTGAAGAACGGATCGAAGATTCGGGCAACAGTCGCCGTGTCCATGCCTTGACCGCTATCTTTAACGGCCAGGCAAATGTGCGGGCCGAGTTGCGCTTCGCTAACGCGTGCTCGGTAGCCTTCATCGACGTCGACCCGGGTGGTTATTAGAGATAGTTTGCCACCATCGGGCATCGCATCGCGAGCGTTTAAGGCCAAATTCATAATCACCTGATCGACGTTACTCGGATCGGCAAAAATCGGCGGGAGATCGGAAGTGAGCTGCATGTCGATCGCGATGTGTTCACCAATGATGCGTCGCAACATGGTAACGGTTTCTTCAACTACTTGATTCAGCAGAACCGATCGCCGCTGGATCATTTGTTTGCGACTATAGGCGAGTAGCTGTCTAGTTAGGGCGGTGGCGCGTTCCGCTGCAGTCTGGACGTGATTCAGGGACGTGATGAGTTTTCGATCGAGTCGTGGGTTACGTAATTGCAACGATGTATTTCCGAGAATGACAGTAAGAATATTGTTGAAGTCGTGCGCCACTCCGGCCGCCAGACGTCCAACGGCTTCCATTTTTTGTGCCTGCCGTAATTCATTCTCCAGGCGAACGCGATCAGTGATGTCCTGCAAGATAAGAAGATGGTAGTTGGAGTTTCCGAGTTCGAGATTTTCGGCTGCGACCAGAACTTCGCGCTTCTCGTTAGCAGGGGTAACGACTGTCGCGGTGAGATTTCGGACCACATGCCGAGCAGCCAGTTCGTCGCGAATGATAACCGCGGTGGAATCACTCAACCAAAGCATTGTATTCCCAGCCAGCACGGTTTCGCGCGAGGCCCCGACCAGCTCAAAGAAGCTGGTATTGGCGTCAAGGCATCCTTTTCCGTCGGGCCGCTGGATCGCCATCGGCACAGGGCTGCCATGAAATGCCTTGGAGAAGCGTTCTTCGGAGCGGCGTAGTGCTTCTTCGGCCGCGGCCCGTTCGGCCACTTCTCCCTTAAGTTGCGCATTAGCCGCACGCAATTCCACCGTGCGCTGACTTACCAGCGCTTCCATTTCTTCCATTTGTTTGTGCGCAATGCGAGTGAGTTGCCACTTTTTCGAGAGCGCGTGTGCCATTTGTAAGACTTCGACGTTGTCGAACGGCTTTTTCAGCACGAGAATTTGATCGCTGTTGCCAACAGATTTCGCGATTTCATCCCACGAATAATCCGAATAGGCGGTGCAGATAACGATTTGTAGATCGGGAAATTCCGTCCAAATGCGGGAAATGGTTTCGATACCATCCCAGCCTGGCGGCATGCGAACGTCGACGAAGGCAACTGCGTAGGGCTGCCCTTCATTTGACGCCGCTCGCACTTTCTCAAGTCCCTCTAGTCCCTGAAAAGCGGAGTCAATTCGAAAGTTCTGAGCGCGCGAAGCAGCAGACTTGTCGCCGAAAAGAGAGGCTTCTGTCGCATCAAGCTCTTCGACCATCTTGGCATCAGCAGGGCCGAGGATTTTGCGAAAATCTTCATGAATCGAAGGGTTATCGTCGATAATAAGAATGCGCTGATTGCAGGGCGGTAAAGCGAGAGGTGTGGCATTCATGTGACGGATACGCTAGGGGCAATCGGAAGTTCGAGAGTGAACGTGGCTCCCTGTCCGATTCCCGGACTTGCAACGGTGATAGCGCCTCCAATCGACCGGGCCGCGTTAGCTCCGCTATGTAGGCCGAAACCATGACCACCTTTACGGGTTGTAAAGCCGTGCGCGAAAACGCGTGTCAGATTCTCCTGCGGAATGCCGATGCCATTGTCGGCCACAACAATGTGGACAAAATGTTCGTTCGGGGCCGAGATCGAGATGGTCAGTTTTTTGTCGGTGCGCTCAATATCATCCAAAGCGTATTTTGCATTGCGAATCAAATTGATGAGAATTTGCAACACCTTATGCCGGTCGACGCGTATCGCCGGCACGGCCGAAAACCGTCGCTCCACCTTCACGCCGTGGCGCTCAAATGCGCCGATATTCATGGCGATGGCGTCCTCGACGAGCCGGTGCGCCTGGAGATTTTCGAAAACGCCGCTGACCTTCGCGTAACTCTGCTGCATCGCAACGACTTCCTTAATGTGTTCGATGTTGCGACTTAGCTGATCGACCTCATCCAGTAATTCGGAGTTTTCTAGAATAAAAAATTCGCCGAGTTTTGCCAAATATCCCGGCAATTTTTGCCCATTAACGTCTTTCGTCAGGTATTCTCCGAGGTCGCCATCGTGGGTGGTGAGAAGAGCCGCGGCCTTGGCTAGCTTCGGTGCCTTGGAACGGCGAAGCTTCTCGACCACGAGGCCAGCGGACACGTTTACGCTGTTGAGTACGTTTCCTACATTGTGCAGAACGCCGGTCGCCACTTCGGCCATCCCAGCGAGACGAGAAGTATCGAGCAACTTCTGTTGCGAAATGCGTAAGGCTTCCTCTGCTTCGCGGTGTGCCGTCATGTCGCGCAGGACCGTCGAAAAATATTCTACTTCGCCTTCGGGATTTTTGTGCGCGATCAGAACTTGCGAAACGGGGATCCCCTTTCCATCGCGAGCAAAAATTGTCGTCTCACCCGCCCACGAGCCATTTCGGATGGCCTCTGGTAATCTGTCCTTCGACATAATCCCTCGAGCCCATTCCGGACGCAGGTAAAGCGTTTTCCTTCCGGAGATATCCCGGTCTTGAGCAACCCCCAGAATTTCGTGTCCTGCTCGATTAAGATAGAACGGAATGCCGTTGGGATTGGCACTCATCACGATGTCCGGCGTGGCTTCAAGAATCGCGGTTAACCGAGCCTGTTCCGCCTCGGCTCGTTTACGTTCGCCGATCTCGCGCTGGAGCGCGGTGACTTGTTCCTGCAATTCGTGTCGTGCTTTTTGCAGCGCGCTGTCCTGGAATTGGATTTGCATAAGCATCTGGTTGAACGCATCGGTCAAGCCCCCAATCTCGTCTTCGCACACCTTCGTCGCCCGCACCGAATAGTCGTGATACTCGGCGATTGTCCGTGCGGTTCCGGCAAGGCGAAGAATGGGATTCGTGACAAACCGTAGAAATTGACGCGAAAGCAGGAACGCGAGAAGGAGCGAGGCGGCAAGAACCAGCGCGAAAATACCACCGTAAAGTTTCAGAAGTTGCGATGTCATCGCCCCCAAATCTGCGACGAGATGAAGGGTTCCTTCTGATTTCCCATCGAGCATAACCGGCTGGGCGAGGAGGATTCGATTGCCGTCGATTCGGAAGCCCGATTTTAGCCGGGCGGCTTTTATCTCCAGTTCGTCGCGTAAGTCGCCAAAATAAGCCAGGCGCTGCTGGTCCATGAGCTCAAGCCGCGCGCTGACGATTTGGGGCATAGTTTTTAGCCCAGTAAGGATTTGAGCCGCGGCGCTCTCATCCTTAAACATTACCGCTGCGGCGCAATTGTGAGCTGTGATCTCGCCGACCACCGCGAGTTCATGCGCCGATTGCTGCCGCAACGTATACGCCTGGAAGCAGAACAGGGCTGCAAAGGCTAGGAGTAATACCAACGCCGAGATCAACATGATCACGAATGTGATTTTTTCCCCAACAGAGCGATCACGTAGATTTAGCATGAGATGATTAGTTCAAAGCTGAAGCCACGCTGGTGGATCATAGCTAATTTCGAGCCGCGGCCCCGGTAGCGGTTAAAGACTCATCTAGGCGTGGGAATTCGGCGCAAATTTGCTGGCCGAATGGCGTGTTATTGAGAGATAGGTTGCGCGCTGAAGCGATAGTCGGTTTAACTTCTAACACCCTCCAGTGCGACCCCGGATGGGGTGCTAGGAATGCATATTGCTGAGACAAACCGGGGAAATTCCTCAACGCGATTGTGTCTCGATGCCTTTAACAACCGGATGAATGTTTACCCCGAGGAGGTCGCACATTCGAAGCGCCCGGTAAAAATCGGCTCGAAACCGAGCATGTTGGATTCAGTCGCCCCAAGTTCTTCCCGTAGCAACCACACTGGGAAATCCGGATGGGCCGCCGCTCTTCTGTGCGTCGTTTCCCTCGCCATGGGATTCGGGTTTTGGAGCTTATCCCGTCAGTTAGCGCCCGAACCAGCGTCCGCCGAGGCCACTGCTCTCGCTGTCCTCCCGGAGAAAAGTATCGCCGTCCTCCCGCTTGAAAATCTTGTCGAAGACAAACAGAACGCGTTTTTGTCTGATGGCGTCCAGGATTATATTCGGACCGCTTTGGCCAAAGTCGCAGACCTAAAAGTAATCAACCGCACTTCAGTCAACAGCTACACGGTTGGAACGCGGCGCAACTTGCGCGAGATCGCCCAAACTCTAGGCGTCGCCTTCGTCGTTGAGGGGAGCGTCCGGCAAAGCGGTGCAAAAGTCACGATTGTTGTGCAGCTGACGGATGCCCGGAGTAACGATTCAGCGTGGCAAAAAACCTACCAAGGTAATTTGGCAGATGTGTTCGCGATTCAAAATGACATCGTGCAGCAAATTCTCTCTCAGCTTAAAGCCACGGTTTCAGTAAAAGAGAAGGCCGCGATCGAGGACAGCCCTACTAAGGATCTCATCGCTTACGGCCTTTACGTCCGCGCAAAGGCACTCGTCGCGACTATTTCCCTCAATGCTCAAATCAGCGAAAAATTGCGGGAAGCGGTTTCCTTACTTGATCAGGCCATCGCGCGCGACCCCGGCTTTTTTCTCGCTTATTGTCAGCTAGCGGCGGCTCATAATTACCTGTATTTTTTTGGTCTCGATCACACTCCGAGTCGTCTGGACTTGGCGAATGACGCGCTGAAAACTGTCGTTCGCTTGCGTCCTGACAGTGGAGAGGCGCATCTTGCGCGCGCTGATTTTCTCTACCGGTGTTATCTTGATTATGAGAAGGCGCGGATCGAACTCGATATTGCCAAACGGACATTACCGAACAATTCGGACATTTTCGAGCTGACTGGCTATATTGACCGTCGCCAAGGCCGATGGAACGAGTCAGCGCGGAGCTTGCAAAGGGCCCTTGCGCTGGACCCCCGCAACTTTTTCATTCTTCAACAGATCGCGCTCAGCTATCAGGAATTCCGGCAGTTTCGAGCCATGGCTGCTGCTTTGGATCGTGCACTCATTCTAATTCCGCAAGATTTGGACACGCAGGTCACCCGCGCCTTGGTTGGTCTCGAATGGCGAGCGGATCCTCGTCCTCTTCGCGAAGCCATTCGAACAATTCGAAGCGCGGATCCGACGACAGCTCCCGATTTGGCGGCCCAATGGTTCTATCTTGCCTTATGTGAACGCGATGACGCGGCGATCGGCCAGGCCTTGGCTGCGATTCCGGCCAGTGGGACGGCTGTCGATTTGAACTTTCCGCGCTCCTTCTGCGAAGGTGTGGCCGCACAAATGCGAGGCGATCAAGTCTCGGCTCGCGTTGCCTTCCTCGCAGCGCACACAGAACTTGTCCGAACCGTCGCCGAGCAACCCGGCTATGGGCCGGCTTTGTGTGTGCTTGGCCTTATCGACGCCGCCCTCGGCCGCAAAGACGAAGCGATTCGTGAAGGCCGTCACGCAATCGAAATCCTGCCGATTACAAAGGATTCAATCGATGGTGCGGAGTTGATGAAGTACATGGGCGTAATTTACGCCTGGTGTGGCGAAAGAGATCTCGCCGTCGACCAAATCGCAGCCACCCTAAAAATCCCGAGCACTTTAAGTTACGGTAACTTGAAACTGCATCCGTACTGGGATTCCCTGCGTGGCGACCCGCGTTTCGAAAAAATTGTAAGCGGCCTTGCCCCGAACGATTCAGAAAACTAAATGGTTTGAGGGGAGAAGAAGTCGCATTCGACGACACTCAATTTGCACTGGCTGTGCCGCATAGCCGCTAGCCTTGTCGGAATAAATTTGCTGCGACCGAATACAATCTCGCGAAATTGTCGCGATGGCTGGGGATAAACTTCCGCGTGTGGTGATTATAGGTGGCGGGTTCGGCGGGCTCGAGGCGGCGAAGAAACTTGCTTGCGAGAATCTTCAGCTCACGCTTATCGATCGGACCAATTACCATCTTTTTCAGCCGCTCCTCTATCAGGTCGCTACCGCAGCGCTGTCTCCGGCGGATATTGCGGCTCCCATCCGGGCGATCTTGCATAAGTGCAGGAATGTTGAGGTCACGCTAGCCGAAGTTCAATCCGTCGACGTCAATGCGCGAATAATTCATGCGGGTGATCTCGCAATCCAGTATGACTATTTGATTGTCGCAACAGGCGCCCGGCATTCTTATTTCGGTCATCCGGAGTGGGAACGTCTCGCCCCCGGCCTGAAGAGCCTGGAAGATGCGGTGGAGATTCGTCGCCGCATTCTGATGGCGTTTGAATATGCCGAAAAAATTTCAGATCCGGCAGCGCGGGCCGCGGCAATGAC
Source organism: Verrucomicrobiota bacterium (assembly GCA_046733975.1). GTDB lineage: Bacteria > Verrucomicrobiota > Verrucomicrobiia > Chthoniobacterales > UBA10450 > AV69. Next base: position 2,217 of record JBKPQI010000047.1, on the reverse strand, counting down.
ATTTGCCATCGTCGGGGGCGGTCCTACGGGAGTGGAAATGGCGGGAGCGATCGCTGAGATTGCACGGCACACTCTGGCGCGCGATTTCCGTCACATCGATCCATCGAGCGCGCGGGTGGTGTTGATTGAGGGCGAACCGCAGGTGCTGGCGACTTTCCCGGAGGACCTGCGTACGAGCGCGACGAAGCAGTTGCAGGATCTTGGGGTAGAGATTCGGACCGGAGTGCATGCGACCAATTTGACTGAAGACGGACTGAAGGTGGGCGAGGAGTTCATTCCGTGCCGGGTCAAAATTTGGGCGGCGGGCAATAACGCATCGTTCGTCGGAAAATCGCTGGGTGTGCCGGTGGATCGGGTGGGGCGTGTCATGGTGCAGGAGGACCTAACCATTCCTGGACACCCGGAAGTGCAGGTAATCGGCGATTTGGCAAACCTCGCTGGAAAAGATGGCAAACCGTTGCCTGGCGTTTCGCCCGTTGCCATGCAGCAAGGCCGGCATGCTGCGCGCAATATTCTGGCAATGATCGAAGGCCGGAAGCCGCAGCGCTTCTGGTATTTCGATAAGGGAAGTATGGCCACTATCGGTCGCAACAAAGCCGTAGCCGATTTACACCTGCTGCATCTGAGCGGATTGCCGGCGTGGATGGCGTGGTTGTTTGTTCACATCGTGTTTCTAGTCGGATTCCGAAACCGGTTATTGGTGCTCCTCCAGTGGGCCTGGAATTATTTCACCTTCAATAAAGGCGCGCGACTAATCACACGAAATTTCCAGGCCGAATCGCGCCCACCGGCATGAAAATACTTAACGATTTAGCGATTGATGATTTAACGATTGATGTGAAAACACTCAATCAAGCACCACACCTTGCCGTCACCAAAGAAGCAGACGAAACACTCTTTTGGTTCGAACTCCTCGTCGAATGTGGGCTCATCAAGGTCAGTTGGTGAGCCAATTGATGGAAGAATGCATCGAGCTGTTGAAAATATTTTCCGCCTCGCTCGCAACGGCAAAGAGGAATCGCTGACTCTTTAAATCACTAAGTCGTTAAATTTTTAATGGAGGCCCCGCCTCTTCGCATCGCAGTTGTCGGCGCTGGCGCAATCGGGAGCTTTTATGGTGGCAAGCTCGCGGTCGGAGGACACGATGTTCATTTTCTTGTCCGGAGTGGATTGGATGAAATCAAACGTTCTGGTATTCGCATTCGCGGAAAGAAGGAAAACTTCGATGTTGCCAGGCCACAAGTTTTCCAGTCGTCCGCCGAGATTGGCCCCTGCGACTTAGTTTTGATCGCACTGAAGGCGACAAACAATGCTGCATTGCTCGAGGTAATTCCGCCGCTGCTCCAGCGAGACACGGTTTTGCTCAGTCTGCAAAACGGCTTGGGTAACGAAGAATTTCTGGCTGAACATTTCGGCTCCGAACGGGTGATGGGTGGCCTTTGTTTCATTTGCCTCAACCGCATTTCTCCGGTGCTGATCGAGCATATCGATCATGGCAACCTAAACCTGGGCGAACTCGCTGGCGCGGCGAGAGCCCGAACGCATCATCTGGCCCGCGAATTCAGGGGTTGTAGATTGGAATGCGAGGTTGTCGACAATCTGATGGAGGAACGCTGGCGCAAACTGGTGTGGAACATTCCCTTCAATGGTCTGACCATAGCCGCTGGCGGAATCACCACGGAACAAATCTTGCGCGATGATTCTTTACGTGCGGCGGCTTGTTCGTTGATGGAGGAAATCGTCGAAGGGGCGAAGAGTTGCGGGTATATGTTAGCGGCAGATGTCGTGTTTGAACAAATGAGGCGCACCGAAACAATGGGCGCGTACAAGCCGTCGACTCTTCTCGATTTTGAAGCTGGACGTGCGCTCGAGATCGAAGCGATTTGGGGCGAACCACTGCGACGGGCACAAGCGCGCGGAATACCGATGCCGCGATTGGAACAGCTTTACAAGCGTCTCAAGGTTTTGGATGTGCGACGGCAAGCAGATTAGTTTTAACGAAGATGCCTTGCTCGAACAGAGTTTCTGTAGCCGCGTCCCTGCGGGACGCGCGCTCGCTGCACGCAGCGAAGCGGCTAGAGCATTCTAACTCGTTGCTACCGCGGGTTGCAGTTCGGAACAATCAACGCCTTGTGCGGGTTTCGTTACCAAGCCTGCAACGATTCGCTGAGGCCGCATGTTCGCTGGTGTGGACGCGTAAACAGCAAACCTCAGAGA
>JBKPQI010000046.1:0-14944 GCA_046733975.1 Verrucomicrobiota bacterium | reverse complement strand
CGCACTGCTGTTTACATGTTCCTGCTCGATCCAGAAATCAACTTTCAGAGCCGTGCCAACCGCCATTGGCATGATCATTTCGATGTAGCAGCCGTTGCCGCTGATGTCAGTTGCATTTACACGCATTGGAACGTTCGTGCGTTCGTCGCGCAACTCGAGATTGAAGCTTATTTTGTGCCGTGCACGCCGTCGGCGATTGGAAGGATGGGCACTCGGGGTTGGCGCGGCCGCTGGACCACTCAGAGCCTCTTTCCATGGGCACTCTTGACCTTCCAGAAGCTGCAACCCTACTTGATTCTTGTAGATGCCGCCGGCATCCACCACCCAAACGATTCGACAGCGTGCCTTTTTCTGCTCCACCTGCACGCCGATGATGTCTCCGGGCTTGAGTTCGCACTCGACGCCCGAGACCAGCGCTCCCTGGTTGCTGATGTTCTTGGCGCGCACGTGCTGAATGAACGGCTTACCATTGGAATCCATGCCCCACACCCGAATCGGGAGGTCGGTATCGAGCCGAGGCTCGGGACGCTGAGTCATGGCGGTTACTGGGTATCATCGGCCAGAGCCCCCTTAGAATCAAACAAAACAGGCGAGGTTGCACTTACCTAGGTACCCCCTTGCGGTCGGTAGGAGACCATTGCCCGTCATTCGGCGGAAGGCAATTTTAGCTGTCAAGCGCCTTCTCACAGCGTGGCCGGCACACGGGCCAAACTGAGGCGGATGCCCGCATGTTCGGCAAAATGACACTACAAGCTACGCGGAGCGGGAGCAATCTATGCGTCATTTTTACAGCACGGGATGCGAAGTTGCCATCAGAGTGGCCGACGTGACAATGCCTTCCGAATGGCCTGCGACGAGTTCGTGCACCACGCACGTAAGGCGAAACTCGTCGGCGTTGGCGATGAGAACGGCGAGGGTGTGGCAGGGTAGCGCTCGACCATCGCGACTCGTTTGACCGCGATTTCCGCTGTCGCCTATACTCGAATTCGACTCCACTTCGCGAACGGCGCTTTCAGTTCGCAGCTTCAGGCACGTAGTTGCACGAGTGGGCGGTTAGCTCAGCTGGTTAGAGCGCCTGCACAACGGTGCCTTCTTAGCAAGCATTGCCCTTCCTTACCTTTTTTGGCTAAACGTTGCCCTGAGTTACTCTTAGCGCTGATCTGAGATCGGACGCACTTTACCCTCTATGACCCTCCATTACCCCTGTTTAGCGGTTCGTGTGTACCGAAGTGTGTACCGGTGAGCGCCGCCTGAGCGCCTTGACCCGCACGAATTGTACGAATTAACGAATTGATGTTTCCGCTCAAAAAAAAGTGTGCGATCCATACTCATCCGTGCTACAAAACGAATTGACAGGAGATAAACCTAAGTTAAAAGTTCCGGCGGTTGCGACGCTGGGCAGAAAAGGTTTATTTCCATGGCAAAAGATCGAACTCCTGCCTCGCTAGACACCTTCCTGACAGCGGCTGAGGCCGCGACCCATCTTCGCGTAAGCCGATCCATGATCTACAAGTTGGTGTACCGAGGACAACTGCGCGTTGCAAGGGTTGGGCGCGCGATCCGAATTCGGCGCGCTGCCTTGATGAAATTTGCAGAGAAGAGCACCTAAGCGTTCTCTCGTTAAAGACGAAGCCCCGCGCGCATACGCAGGGCTGAGAGAAGGATTCTATTCAAGGTGTCTTCTTGCTTACCTTACCACGTCCGCAGCACTTCAATCTCGACTGTATTCGCGACCGCGTTGGCATTGGCGATCTACTCCGGCACCTTGGCTGGAGAATTCGCCGTCGCCGCGCTGACTGCGGAGTCTGTCAGCCTCACCACGGACGGCGATCCACCGGAACCCTGTCCTTTACTCGAACACGGTTCAATTGCTTCCGTTGCAGCGCTGGCGGCGACATCTTCTCTCTCTGGAGTCATGCTCACGGCGGCGCAAGCTTCGAGGCTTCGCTCCGTGCTGTCGCTCGATTGGCCGGGATATCAGGCAGTGAAGCTGATCGGCGGATGCTGGAGCGAGAACGAGCCGAGCATCTTCGCAAGCAACAAGCACTTGAGCAGAAGCGAGCCGCTGAGCGAGAGGCACGTCTCGCCGCGCGCGATGTGCTGCATCGTCTCGAAGATCGTCGCCGGGCGAGCATCCAGCGGCTGAGCCAACTCAGGGCTGATCCAGCAAGCGCCTTCTGTAAAGAAGCAGAGGTGCACTGGGAAATTCTCTCGCGACTCGAAGACCTGATCCGAACCGCTGAGGCAACATACTTCCAGTTGGCCGGGGTGCGGCGATGAGCGGCGTCCCGGCCAACTTCGATGCTCCGGTCACAGCGCGGCAGTCTCCGGCATGGCCACAACTCGACAACCGAGCGCTGCATGGACTCGCCGGAGAATTCGTCGCGACTGTCGCGCCAACTACGGAAAGCGATCCAGCCGCCTTGCTGTTCCAATTCCTCACCGCGTTCGGCAACCTGATCGGCCGCTCCGCTCACTTCACTGTCGAGGCAAGCCAGCACTACACAAACTTGTTCGCAGTACTGGTCGGCGCAAGCAGCAAAGCGCGGAAGGGTACGGCATGGAGTCACGTCCGTCGCGTCGCACAGGCTATTGATCCGACTTGGACGCAAACCAGAATTATGTCCGGACTCAGTTCCGGGGAAGGTTTGATTCAGGCGGTCGAGGATGAGACCGCGAGTGACCGGCGCTTGCTCATCGTGCAAAGCGAATTTGTCGGCGCGCTCAAGGCGATGGAACGACCGGCTAACCCTTTGTCGCCGGTTCTGCGGGATGCATGGGACCTCGGGACGCTCAGAACTCTGACCGTCAAACCCAGAGTGGCCAGCGACTGTCACATATCCATGATCGGCCACATTACCAAGCCTGAATTGCGCGCTCACCTGTCGACAACTGATCTGGCGAATGGCTTCGCTAACAGAATTCTATGGGTCGCAACCCGGAGATCGAAGCTTCTGCCGGAACCGGTGGAGATCAATTCCGTTGAATGGAATTACCTTGTCAAAAAACTAAAGGCAGCGGAGGCAACCGGTAGAGCAGTTCAAGAGATGCTCCGGGATGATGCCGCTCGCAAGCTATGGCGCGAAGTCTATCCGGAATTATCGCAAGCGTATCCCGGAATGTTCGGAGCCATTGTCTCTCGCGCTGAGGCTCAGACAACCCGGCTGTCCCTTCTGTACGCGCTGCTCGACAACTCCCGTTTTATTCGCCGGGAACATCTCCAAGCCGGACTTGCCGGATGGCGGTATTGCGAGGACTCGGCAAGGTACGTCTTTGGCGACAGCTTGGGCGATCCGCTCGCAGATCGGCTCAGAAGCGCACTGCGCGAAGCCGGAACATCCGGACTCTCGCGCACTGAAGTGCACGGCGCTGCCGGTCGGAATTATCCAGCCGCAAGAATTGACTCGGTACTGACCGGGTTCGAAGAGTCCGGGTTCGCTCGCATGGCAGTGGAGAAGGTAGAGAACCGCATGATCGAGCGCTGGTTCGACGTCTGTGCAAGGTAAGAGAGGGGGCCTAACGTCATGGCGTCATTCCAAGAGTTTACGAGGGGCATGGTGCACAAAAGGAACGGCGAAGTACACGGTGATGAGGGATTGATCGGCATCAAGCAATGCGCTCCTTTGATCGGAATGTCCGTGCGCTGGCTCGCCAAGAATTACGAACTCTTGCCACACATCAGGATCGGGACCGGTCGACGGCCAAGAATTCTGTTCCGACCGCGAGACGTGGCGCAGTGGATTGCCGAGCACCGCCGCGAGCCATGAAGTTTTTAGCAACCACTTAACCAGCATCGGATGTCGCCTCGATAAATTTTTAGAGAAGGAGAGAGAAGGCTATGAGGTGCGAGACGTTGATCGGTCGCCGTGCACAGCGGCGATGTGGCAAGCATGGCGCGGCGTACATGATCCAAGCCGCAGAGCGAAGAGCCAAGACGGAGAGCGGCAGTCAGGTGCGCTTTAAAGAAGTAGGCGGATGGTTCATCGCGGCGAGTGCTGCATCCGCTCAACAGGTGCTTTGCGACCGGCATGTCGCGCTGGCAAGAAGGCAAGGTTGGGTAGCGACTCCGATTCGGGAAACAACAGACATTCACGAACGCCACTTTGGATAGACGAATTGAATGGTGCTGCCGAACACCCAGACGCGGCGAAAAGGGGCGGACCCTCGAACAATGAGTAGGTTCTCAAGTCTTGTTCTCCAATTTGCCGACCTGTCCCATTCCCATGCTCTTCCGGCGAAGTAGGCAAGTAATTCGATAGGATGGCGGGTCTCATACCTACGGCTCAGCTTCGAGTGAACACGTTGCATGAGCAAGTCATCCACGTCTGGCCGCATTCTACCTGCGATGTTGAAGGATGGTCGGCTCGAATCTTCTACCCGTCCGGCCAATCGCACGGAGATGACACCTTTCTGTATGACGCTGGAAAAGTCTGAGAATTCACCTTCTCTGTCGACCTGATCGATTAATTCGGCAAAGACTCTCGGCAGCATGTTTCGAAGTTTATTCAGGGAGCAATCGTCAGCAAACAGGAATGACAGAGGCTTACCCGCGAAACGTGAGTCGAATTGCGTTTTTAGCCGTCTCGGAAGGCCTTGGTACGCCTGCTCCAATATCGCAGAGATTAGCTCAACGCTCTTATACCATCTAGCAATCTGTGGATGACAGACTTCCACTAATTCGAATGCGAGCACGCTTCCATCGCTCAACTGACATCGAACGTCAGGTTCAGGAGGAGAGCGTTTTTGAATGGACTCGGAAAGAACTCCGAGCTTCGCGGCGTGTACGAAATCGCGAAAGGCTTTTAGTTCCTCTTCAGCCTTTGTTGGAGCGCGTTGAACCATGTCGAAACTGAAAGCAGAGAATCCCCGGGGCTCGCACCTTGGCCGGGGATTCACGCAATACCGCAAGGGAGATTCGAGCGCAGTTTACCATGCACTTAACCTTCAAAACTGTGCACTCGACTGCTCGTAACTCATTGAGCGAGAGCGGTCATGCTAGATGCCGTAACTAACCAATTCCGCCGCATCTTCCCTTTCGTGTGATGATGGTGTTGCCGTCTGCGCTTATCATTGCCGCAGAGGTGAACCCATCATGGGCCTTCAAACACATCGTTACTCATGTATGAATCCGTTGTGTCCGACCTACGGCCAAGAGCAACAGCAAGCGTTGAGTCCGGACGAGCACATGTCGAAATATCAAACCAACAAAGTGATTTGTTTGAAGTGCGGCTTCGAAGTCACTTATCTCGGTCCGGGAAGCGTGACGGTTTGAGTCATGGCAGTCGACGGCGACCGCTTTGAGCCTTGCACGTGTCACAATCAAACTTGCCCGCGACTTGGCCAAGTTCAATTCGTGAACATCAGAAAATTTTTGGAAAAATTCGCATTACCGCCGTTGTGCCAAACTTGTGGCGCTGAAGTTATTCCGTGCCAGGCGAACGAGGGTGTGACATAAATGCGCTGCTCTGGTCGAACCTCTCGCGGGCAATGCCGTGCGGCTGCTTTAAGTAATAGCAAGTTTTGTTTCTTCCACTCTCCGGAATTCGCGAAGTACAGGCGAGCTGCGCAACGTACAGGCGGAAAGCATGCCCATAGTGCTCGCGTGTGCCTTCCGCCGATGACCTCAGATGTGAAGTTGACGAACGCGTGCGACATTGCGAATCTGGTATCAGAAACGATTTCTGCGACACGGCGCGGCGAACTGGACGTGAAAGTCGCATCAACCATCGGTTATCTGAGTTCGGTTGCTCTCAATGCACTCGACGTGAGTGCAAGCAGCGGTCCAACTCGTGTGGAGTTCAATGTCATCGTGCCAACGGATCAAGTCCCGGTTGATCTATTTCAGCAGCAACACGAGCCCGAGCGGCAAGAGCGCACGCCGCCGGAACCGAAAGAGAGCGACGCGCTGGCAGCTTGGCACAGGAAGTTAGCTCAGAGAGGTTAAGAATAAGGAGATTTGTAAGCCCAGGGGCTTTCAATAGCTCAGCATCGGTTCCGTTGCATGCACAGCGGGCCGATTGTTTACGACTTCCGTGTCCCGCAATCAGCGCGCGGGTGTTGTAGTATGGTGGCGTTCGTGGTTCCTGCTTTTGGAACAGCCGTGCGCGTCGAGGCGTACGGCTGTTTTTCTTTTCCTAGGGCATATCCCGAGTAATAGGGGGACCCGTGCATCTCGTTAGTTGTTATTTTGCTTTTTATTGGGCGCAAACACGTTTGCGCCATTGACAATGACATGCCGTTTCGGGTATCCGCGTCGGCCAAACTCTCGGTTTGCCTCTCTTTCAATGGCGCTCATCACCTGGGGCCTCATTGAACCTCCTATGGTGTGAGCGGTCGGAGAGTATAGTCCGGGATCAGGTTTGCTGGGTTAGGACGTTCGACAGATTGTGCTTTCGCGAGCATACCTCCGGTTAGGTCGAATGCATAAAAGTCTTGTGAACCCACGTACATGACGCCGTCGGCTATAGCCGGTGAGGAGACGACGCCATTGGGTGTCAGAAAGCTCCAGAGTTTCGCGCCCGTTCGCGCGTTCAGAGCATAAATTTTCGCACCTGCCCACGAGCCCCAAAAGTGCGAGCCGACATATACGACCCCATTGGCGACCGCAGGCGAGGAATGGACGTTGGCGCCTGTGGGAAAGCTCCATATTTTCGTGCCAGTGCTCGCATTTATGGCGTAAACCTTACCGTCATCGGAACCCACATACACTACTCCATTGACCACGGCGGGTGAGGAGCCAACTGCGGAGCCGGTCACGAACTTCCATAGTTTCGTACCCGTGCTCGCACTTAGAGCGTAGACGTTCTTATCTATGGAGCCCACATACACCACGCCATTGGCCACAGCGGGTGAGGAGGTGACTGAGCCGCCGGTCGCGAATACCCAAAGCAACGCACCCGTGCCCGCGTTTAGGGCATAGACGTTATTATCGTCGGAGCCCACATACACGACCCCATTTGCTACGGCCGGTGAGGACTCGATCCAGTTGAAGGGTGGGGTGCCGGTCAGGAAGCTCCACACTTTGGCACCGGTTCTCGCATTTAGAGCATAGACCTTCCCATTGGTGGAACCCACATATACCATCCCATTCGCTACAGCGGGTGAGGAGTACACGGGGCCGCCGGTCGGGAACCTCCACAGTTCCGCGCCCGTGCTTGCATTTAGAGCATAAAGGTTCCCATACTCGCCGTAACCGCTCTCGTCGGAGCCCACATACACCACGCCATTAGCGACGGCGGGTGAGGAGTCGACCAAGCCGCCGGTCGCGAATACCCAAAGCAACGCACCCGTGCCCGCGTTTAGGGCATAGACGTTTCCGTCCCAGTCGGAGCCCACATACACGACGCTGTTGGCAACGGCAGGTGAGGACACGATGTAGCCGATCGGGCTGCTCCAGTGCAGATCGATCGAGCCGACGTTGGAAGGGTTCAGCACATTCTCGTAGGGGTTTAGGCCTTTGTGATTCGGGGTGAATCCGCGTTGCATCCAGTTGGTCCGCACCAAAAACGACTTTTGGGCTGCAAGCCCTGAGGCCCGGACCACGGCTGTCACCCAATGGGTTCCTGGCTGAGCCGCCGCTGGCACCTGCAATGCGATGTTCGAGAACGTGCCAGTTGCACTACTCACCACCAGAGCCAAATCGGTAGTGTCGAAATAGAGGTCGACTAAACGGCTAGCTGGAAAACCAGACCCTGAGATTGTTAGTTTAGTTGTTGGCGATCCCGAAGCAGTCGAGAGCTTGACCGCAGGGGTGGCAAAAACAGCAGCCGCGAAAAGGCATATGATCACGAACAGCGCAGCCGCTTTCCAAACGGCTCTGCAAGAAGACCTTATTTTGTGATTCATTTGAACCTCCTTAGAACGTATGTAGCTACTAGCGAGTACCTTGACTTGTCATCTTTGGGGCCTACCTTAGAGGACCGCTTCGTCTGACAAACTGAGCCGGTGAGGGTCTAACTGCGCGAGAAAGCGCAAAGTAATGCTGTGCCGCGCCGTGCGTCAACGGCCTGTGCGGGCGACTCCCAGCTTAGAGCTCGTGCCGTTGTTCCTCAGCTTTCATTGCTCGATTCCGTTATGGCTTGCGTAGAAAGCCGTGGGTCCTATTGCTCGCGTCAGTGTAATAACCCGTAATCATGCTCGCCGGGTTGATGCTTGTGGGTATGGTCTGAACCGACCCAGGAGGGTCAAACGTGGTGAAGGTGCCATCGCGAGTGCGCAAAAATCCATGAAACGAACTTCCGTCCCCGTACGATCCCATGATTGCGCCCGCAGGGTTGATGCTCTGGGCGTAGGTTACACTCGCGCCAGGAACATCAATTGTGGTGAAGGTGCCGTCGCGAGCACGCAAGAAGCCGTGATTGCCATTTGCGTCAAAGTAGGATCCCGTGATCGCGCCCGCCGCGTCGATGTACCCGCCGAAGGTCCCAAACGCCCCAGGAGGGTCAACCGTGGTGAGGGTACCGTCGCGAGCGCGCAGAGACACGTGGATCCGACCATTTCCGTCGACGTAATATCCCGTGATTGCGCCAGCGGGGTTGATGCTCGTCGGTGCGGTCAGAACCGAGCCAGGAGGATCAAACGTGATGAAGGTACCGTCGCGAGCGCGCAGAAATCCGCGAATCGAACTTCCTTCATAGTAAGATCCCGTGATTGCGCCGGATGGGTTGATGCTCATAGGCGAAATGTAGTTCGACCCCGGAAACTCGAAGGTGATTAAGGTACCGTCACGGACTCGCAGGAAGCCGGGGTGAGCGGAAAAATCTGTATTCCAGTACGATCCCGTGATTTCGCCGGATGGGTTGATGCTCATAGGTCCGGTGATGATCGATTGCGGAGGGTCAAACGTGATGAAGGTACCGTCGCGAGCGCGCAGGAAGCCATGGACCTGACTATTTGCGCCGCCGTACGATCCCGTGATTTCGCCAGCGGGGTTGATGCTCTGGGCGTAGGTTACACTCGCGCCAGGAGGATCGAATGTAGTGAACGTAGACTTCTTTTGAGCACTTGCGGAAACACTTAGCGCCAACGTGCAGAGGGCGAAACAAGTGGCGAGCGCTCGTTTCCATTGAGAGGCCCGAGGCGTATCCCATCCTAAGTTTGATTTCATAAATCCCTCCAAAGGGAGTCTGGAGTCGAACGGGGCCTAGCTCAATCAGCGTAGATTCGCGCAAAAGGGAAGCTGCTCCGTTGAGCGTCTAACTGCGTGGAGAAGCGCTTACAAGCAAGTTAAGACACGGTTCATGTGAAACAAGCCGTGATTCGCGACACGACTGAGCGTGACAGCGTTCCGTTTTGGGAAGCAACATGGGAAGGCTAACTGGGTGAGTTTGCGATGACTATGGGAATGAACTTCCGATTTTCTGGCGTGTCTCGGAAGAGATTGTGGAAGCATACTCTTGTGGTAACGTGGGCTCCAATGGAGGTGCATGATGCTTGTTGGCGTTCGGCAAATACCCAGCACTGTCGGGAGCGATCTGCCGCTGTATCGCGTTGAAATCAGTCAAGGACCAGGGCAACGCCCGACCTGTCCGCCTCTAATCCGAGGCGTTGAAGGACTACGTTCGTTTTTGTGTTCCGAGCTAGCACAGCCGCAAATTATCGCTCAGCGCGTACTCGCGGAACTCAGCACTGATCCTTATTCCTTGGCTACGTTAGAAGATGTCAGGATCAATGGACAAGCGCTCGATAGTGTCATTCGGCGGTGCGATTTAGCGGAGAAGGCTAGGCTGGATGCGTTGACGGAATAAGCCATACGCCACCCTGGTTCTTGTGCACCAAACGTTATCTCCGTCCACATTTGAAGCAGCATCGCACTTCTGCTGCGTGATCCGCCATCCGCAGCCAAGACTCAGAAAGTTCTTGCTGTGATCTGAATAAGTCTGCTGAAATACCACGCTTCGACCTGTGTAATGTCGGATCAAAAGTTTTTTGATCAGGCAAAGGCGGTTATCTGCAATACGGTGGAATCCAGTCCGGAGGTTTATAGTTTGCGCATAAAGGGGGCAGCGTGGCTGGGTCACGCGGAGGTTTAGGAGGCGGCGGTGGAGTCTTTCTTCGCCGAGCTTCGGCATCCTGTTCCTTTTGCCACCTGCGTTGTTCCGGTGTGCAATAGTAGGGCGTTGAAGGAGAAGAGAGACTGGAGTCTGCATAGTTCCTGCACTCGTCTGCATGCTTTCTGAACTCATCCTCTTTAAGCTCTTGTGCCGCTTTTCTATATTTTTCCTCTTCACCAGCCCGCGTTTCTTCTGCCTCTTGTTCTTCTTTGAGCATCTTGGCAAGTAATTGTTTGCGCCAAGCCTTCTCGATTCGCCACTGCTGTGGCGTGTATACATACACCCACGTGCCATCACCGATTATTGTGACTGTCTTAGCGCTGCCATTCGCGAACTCGCACGTTTCTGCTTCATATCCGTCGTGATCGATTCCGTGAAGGCATCGCATCGCTATTTGTCCTAATGATGGCGCTGATAACAAAACGAGAATTGCGACTGCTTCAACAAGCCTTTTCATATTCATTCCTAGCAGCTCTGACAGCACGCAGGGTTTCTTCAGCTTGCTTCATCTCGAGATAGTTTCTCCGGGCAAGAGTGAACTCTTGCCGTGCGGGACTTAGGAGCTGACGTGCCCATCGATTCAGAGGCCGTCCGCTCTCATCAACCATGTGGTTTTCGATCCCGACGTACAGCACAGCTTCCTTCCATGTCATTTGCGTCGCCGCCGATCTGAAGTCGCTTATGATGTCGTCGTCCGAGATGTTTCGGACGTTTATTTTTTGGGCCCGGACGAAACGTTCTAGGGAGTTCCGGCGGCGTTTTTCCAGCCGATCCATTTTGGTTTTCAGCAATGGAAATCGTTCTGGCACAAGGTCGCTGTAACTCGTCACCCTGCCTGCGTCAGCAATAGAGATGTTGACGGGGGCCTTTTTTCGCAAGAGCATTTCTAGTTGTGCAAAGAACTTCATGTCGTGCCCGCGACTCCCCTTCGCGGCACCCGCGTGTGCCATCTCATGCAACATTGTTGCGCGCAATTCTCTACTGTTTCCCCTGTGAGCCACTACGTCGATTTCGATGACGCGCTTGCGACGGTCGCATCGCCCCATGCAGCCTGGTTCTAAGGCAGTTGCGATGACCCGGTAGTTCGGCAACTTACCTCGCCAGTACAACGAGCGGTAGTGTTGGAACAAACGCATAAGCCGTTGTTTTCTGTGCTGACTCATCTGCTTTCCAGGTGTGCTAAAACTGGGCAGCACGCGCGTGAGCTCCACAACGCGCTATATCCATCGCGGCTGGTCGTGGGTGTGGTCCCTGCTACTTGAGTGCAAACACCGCATGACCGACCATGATTCCGTTGATGCTGATGTCCACTCGGTACACTCCAACGCCCAATTGAGCGGTTCTGAGGTTGTAATGGTATTGGCAGCCACTCGTAGAGAATATCCCGTTCGTAACTGACCCGAGTGTCCCGCCCGCAGTTCTGGTTACGGCAAAAGTTGCCGGGGCCAGCGTGCAGGTCGGCAGGCCGAAGCGGGTGAGAGTGAACTTCATCGGAACTACCGCTCGTGTGATCTTAAAGGCACTCGTGCCGTCACTATTAATCGGCGGTTGCACGAAACTTCTGTAGATCGGGCCGAGAAGTATCGCGTGGACCTGTCCATGGCAAACGCCATCCGCAGCAATCTGGCCAGCATCGTTGATGCTGAGCCGGTCTATGCCGGGATATTCGCCCGTTAGCACGCAGCCTGAGTCACGCGTAATCAGCTTGCCTAGATCATGCATCACGCCACCGGTATACAAGAACGCAAGCCGGGGCGTCGTATCAGGATCGTAGATGCTGCCGACCACTTGGCCGAAAGAGTCGATGCCATATGCGAAGCTGTATGTCTCGCCCAGCGTGCCGAGGTCGTCAGTGGCAGGATTGATAGGAGTGCTGGGAGCGGTGCGGAATGCGTGTGCAGATCTGTTGCCTGACGTGATGGATTCGCCGACCACCTGGCCGGAATTGTTGATGCCGTAACCGGAGCTGAAGGTGCCGCCGAGCGTGCCGAGGTCGTCAGTGGCAGGATTGATAGGAGTGCTGGGAGCGGTGCGGAATGCGTGTCCTTCGAGATTTCCGGGCATCCATGACGCACCGAAAACCTGACCAGACTCGTTCAAACCGTAGGAGTAGCTATACGTGCCGCCGAGGGTGCCCAAGTCATCGGTGATTGGATTGATAGGGGCATTAGGAGCAGTGCGAAATGCGTGCGAAACAGGTTGACCGGTGATGAAGGAGAAACCGGCTACCTGACCCGAGTTGTTGATGCCGAAGGCCTCGCTGGTCGCACCGCCCAGAGTGCCGAGATCGTCTGTGGCTGGATTAATGGCGGTGTTGGGACCTGTGCGGAATGCATGTATCGCGAGGTTGCCTTGGATGTTGGCCCAGCCGACTACCTGACCCTGGTCGTTGATTCCATAGCCCTCACTGAAAGTGCCGCCAAGTGTGCCAAGGTCGTCCATGGCAGGGTTGATACTACGACCGGGAGCCGTGCGGAATGCATGTGTGACGGCGTCACCGGCGATATTGGAATACCCGACCACCTGGCCGGAGGAGTTGATGCCATGGACATGGCTTGAGCTACCACCCAACGTGCCAAGGTCCGTGACCGTGTACATCTGTGCGAAGCAGGTGCTTGCGAAAAACACAATTGAGAGCGTAATGATTCTTTTCACGAGATACTCCTCTCGTATCGTCAAGGAGTGAACTTGCTTGTCAGAACTGGGAGCCGAGGGTCGGTGCGGGGGAGTACACCAACTAGCAAGTTACAAGCAAGTATTGTGAAAGCCGAGTGACTGGAATTACGGATAGGCGTGACAAGGTTCCATTTCGGGACGAACCAGATCGGGGATAGTTAAAGCAAGACTGCGGCATGTTTTTGACTGATCGGATACTATGAAAGCGTTCGTGTTTTTTGTTGGTGGGAGTACAGCCGCGCGTCGAGGCGAGGTTGTTCTTCTTTTTGCCTCGATATCGCGCGTGGCATGATGAGGCGGTTACCCCACGCTGCTGGTTAGATCGTTCGCATAACCGAGCCTTTTAAATTCAGCGGCTTAGGTGCATGCCAGTGCACAAAATCCACCGCTGAGTACATGCGGCTCATATGCCGCGCCATATGCCTAATAAAGGATGCTTTGTTGTCTGGAAGCCGCATTCCTCACGCGCTGAGGCTCTTCCCAGCGCTCGCCACAAGGTGAGGGTCCGTCTAGCCTCACGCATCCGGCAGAAGCCTCACAGCGGGACCAATTCGTTCAATTCGTACCGTCGGCGCTACCGCGTAGCACCCCGATCTCTCACCGAGTTCAAAATAGGCTTCTTACTCCTATCGTTTTATCTCTCTACTACTTGATACTTGCTAAGCAAGCATAGCTTATATACCATAAGAAGTATGAAGAAGAAGGACATGGACCTCGTCAAAGCGTACCAACGTTCCGTCGCAAGTGCAGGCGGGAAGGCTAGAGCCAACAAACTTTCCAAGGCAAGGCGCTCCGCAATTGCGCGCGCGGCAGCACGTAAGCGTTGGGGTAGTCCTAATCCTAAACGATCACGTAAAAGGAGATGAAGCAAATGCAAAAAGGCAATATCACTCAGCGCGGAAAGAACCGTTGGTTGGTTCGCTGGCGTGAGCGCGATCCAATCACCAATCAAAAAAAGGCAACAAGCCGGATGGTGCACGGCGACTATGGCCGAGCACTCGCCTTCCTCGCAGAGCAATTGAGTCCAACTCGCAGCGAGAAGCCGAAGCCGGTAGAGCGCACGTTCGACTCGTACATTCAGAACGAATGGAAACATTACGTTGGCGAAAATTGGAAGTGGTCGACGCAGATAACGCAAGGCTCCTACCAACGCCGTTACATCGAACCGGCATTCACCGGAATGAAGCTGGGGGAGATCACCTCTTCCAACATCATCGCCTTCTATGCGCACTTGAAGGAGATCGGACTCGCCGCGCGATCACGGCGCATCGTTCATGGCATCTTGGCCACCATGTTTAGTTGGGCTGTAGAACAGAAGCCGCCGCTGATCCCGGCGACGCCTATAACACGAAGAATGGCTCCTAAAAAAGACAAGATCAAGAAGCCGACTCTTGATCGCGAGGAACTGTACCAGTTGCTCAGCGTGGTACCTGTCCGATATCGCGCATTCTTCGCAACCTTGGCGCTGACCGGCATTCGTTGCGGTGAAGCCTTGGGGCTGAAGTGGGCTGACGTTGATCTCGCCGGAAGCCAGTTGCACATCCGGAGAGCGATCTATCGTGGGAAGGACACCGACCCCAAGACGGAAGACTCGGTTCGTGATCGTCCCATGGCTCCGGAACTGCGCAAGGCCTTGCTTGCTCACCGCGCCATGGCGGTTTACCTAAAACCAGATGACTACGTGTTCTGTTCTTCGAGTGGCAGTCCGCTCAACCCTGATCTGCTGAGAAGGGAACTGAAGTCGGCATTGAAGCAGATCGGTATTCACTTCGAGGTAGCTCACGCAGACGGAATGCATCTGTTACGGCATTCGTCAGCGAGCCTCATCTACCAGAGCACTCACGGCGACGTGAAGGCTACTCAACAATGGCTTGGACATTCGTCCGCGAAGATCACGATGGATGTCTACACTCACCTGTTTCCAGATCAGGAACAGAAGTCAGCGCGGCTTTTGGAACAGGCGATCTTCGAGCAACCGGAAACTGTCCCTCTAGAGCACACTAACTAAAAAGTGTGTACCAAAATGTGTACCGGCACCTTCTGCGGGTGGTAAGGAATGAGGCAAGCTGTTAAGATCAAAGGCGTTAACGAGTGGGCGGTTAGCTCAGCTGGTTAGAGCGCCTGCCTTACAAGCAGGAGGTCGCAGGTTCGAGTCCTGCACTGCCCACCAGAGAAATTACTGATCGCCCTGCGCTTGCGGGCAATTTGGCGACGAG
>JBKPQI010000045.1:0-6569 GCA_046733975.1 Verrucomicrobiota bacterium | reverse complement strand
CCCTTATGAAATTGCTGCAGAATTGTGGGCTGATGGCCGAAATTTATTAGCGCATGCTCAATTCGCTTTTCCCACTCGTGGTGCGGTAAATCTGCTCCGAGGGCGACGCCGCGGCTGCCCCAACCGAGCGGGGAGAACCCGCTCACCTTCAAAAGTAGATCGCGCTCTTTCTGGCTGAACTTCGCCGCCTCGCGCCAATCATGAATCTCCAGCCTCGGAATCACCGCATGCTGCGGCAAAGGTGTGGGATCCAGCAGCCAGGTGTACGGAATGACCTCTCGCAGCTTCAAAAAATACTTCTCGCCCAGCTCGCGTCGCCAAAACTCCCGCAGCGGCTTCAGCCAGAAAAGAGCGAACCACATTTTCTCCTCCAGAAACGGTTTGATCGGCGGCGTGATCCGGAGACGACCTTCGGCATTGGCGCGCAGGAGATTGTCAATACCAGGAATGTTCGGAAGGTCGAACAGTTCGAAAAAGCGATAAACGTCCCGTCCATCTTGTGGCTCGTAATTGTCCGCCGGCACCACGCGCCATTCACAATCGCAGTGTCGATTCCGCAACTGTACTGTCATCCATTCCATTTCGGGCCGGTAGGTTGCGGCCTCGTGCGAAATCACAATATCGCCGCAACGTGGTAAGACGCTGTGGAATCCATCGATCATTCCATCGGCGCCTCCAATGATCTCCGCGGCAAAACCCGAATACGTCTGATTCAACCAGCCCGTAAGGCCAATTCCACCCGGCACCGAGTCGATTTCGGCGATGGTGTAACCTTCGTCAGTCAGAATCAAATCCGGACGAATGATGCGCGGTAAATCGTCGCGAATTTCTTTCCGCCGCGAAAATTCAATCAGGTCTTTCGGTTTCCCGGCATCGAGATATTGCGCGATCCACTGCGGCTGTTTTCCCCGTGCACTCAGCTGATACAGCTGGTTACACGCGCGTTGAAAAACGAACAGACGATGTCCGAGCTGTTCCAACTCCGCAGCAAATTTTTCCGAGATCGGGAAAGCGCCCGGCGAAATCAGCCAGTCCTTGTCCGCGAAGAGGCCCTCCTTGGGCAAAGCATTACGAATGCTTTCCAATCTGTTCACCGCTGTGGCGACCGCAGGCATCGATCAACGTCCGACGCCCAACCCGCCTTCGCAAGGCCTCTGGCGCGGGAGGCGCCGAACTCCGAAAGCGTTCGCGAGCAGGCCTCCAACGCTCAATTCAGACCTTCCCGCTGTCATGGCGAGCGCCGTCGAGGGATCCCGTTGCGTTATCTCCAGGGTTTCATCACGAGATCCCTCGACTTTCGCCCGAGATGACGAGGCGCGCGTTGAAATCTTATCTCCCGGAGGCCATTCTCTTCAACGCCATCTTAACAAGATCTTCCGCCGATTTTCCTGCGCCTTCGCGTTCCTGCAGATCACGCACCAGTTTGTGAGCATCGACTTGCTTGTACCCGAGCGCGATCAATGCGAGAACTGCTTCGTTCGCCTGTTCCTGCTCGGGCGTGGGCGCATGCGCTGCACTAGCCGCTTCCCAGGCTGCCGCAACACCGACCCTGTCCTTCAGCTCCAACACCATTCGTTCCGCCGTCTTTTTTCCGACACCGCTGATTTTCGAAAGTAACGCGACATCGTTATTGACAACGGCCGCTTTGAAGTTGTTCACGCTCATTCCGCTCAACACCGCCAGCGCCAGCTTCGGACCGATGCCGCTGACGTGATTGACCAGCAACCGGAAGAGGTCGCGTTCCGGGAGAGTCATGAAGCCGTAAAGGATCTGTGCATCTTCGCGGACGTGCAGATGCGTTAGAATTTCAATCGGCTGACCAACGGCTGGAAGTTTATCGTAACTGGAAAGCGGAATAAAAACTTCGTAGCCAACACCGCCGACATTGATCGCTGCCTGGGTTGGCAATGCATGAACGAGCTGGCCGTGAAGAAAAGTGATCACGTTGGAAACCCCTAACTGCCGGACGGGGATCTGCAAAGCAACAATTCGCTCTGCCAGTCCGTCATCCCGCGCAAGCGAGGCACCCCGATGCGCATCTTAAAGGTAAGGTTACGTGATCCCTCGACTGACGCTCGGGATGACCATGTCGGGCGGACGATCTCTGCCCGGGGCTGAGGCTCCAAGGAGCGACCGTTTCTACCTGCCGTTTACAAGTGTCGGCGGCTGAAACCCGCCGCATATTATTAGGGGTCGGCAGTTTTGGAAACAGCCGCCGCTCCTTGATAAGCAAATCGTGGTAACAAGGGGAGGTTTGGGGCTCTGATTACTCGGGCTTGAGCAACATCGTCACATCCACCCGCTGCCCCTTCGCGACATTGAACCCGTCGGCGCGATAGCTTCGCCACGAAGAATTGCCGTCTGGAAAAACGTTGCTGACGGATTTTGTCGGCAATACCACAAAGCGTGCACCGGGCCGGGCCATGAATTCTGCAGCCTCTTTGCGTTTCAACGGCGTCATGAATCCGTGGATGTGCTTGCGAAAGTACCAGACCAGACTCGGCTCGGTGAAATCGATGGCGCCGAATTCCATTTCCGGTTTCAGGTTGCCCCGGCTTTCGCGCGCGAGATCGTAACTCGGAAACCATCGCGTCAGGAATGGCACGATAACGAGCGCCGTCCCGAGATAGATTGCGATCATCGCGGTTGGTAACGCTTTCGAAAGTCGCAACGCGTCGAAGCGTCGCGCCAGCAGCAGCGCCAGCAAGGGAAAAGCGGGCAGCGTGTAATGGGGCAGTTTCGTCTGCACCAAAGTGAAGATCCCGAAAATAATCACCACGCCGACTAACAGAAAGCGGTCGATATCATCGCGATTGCTGCGCAAATTTTTCCCAAGCGCCGGCAGTTTGATCGACCATGGAAAGAAGCTGATGAAAACGGTGACTAAATAAAACGGCAGAAGCGCCAGATACATCCAAATGGAGGAAGCGCCGTGTCCTTCCAGGGTCGCAAACGATCGCTCGACTACATGTTTCCCAATTCCAACCCGAAAAAATTCCCCGTACGTTTGGATGAGTGCTGGAATTCCCCAAAGACAAACCAGCGCCAGCGTCAGCAAAACTCCACGGACAAATTTGAACCGCACCGCCAAGTTTTTCTGACGAACAAATTTCTGCGTAATCGCAACCGTTAACAAGGGGACCCACCCGATCGGCCCCTTTGCCAGAAATGCCAATGCCAATGAAACATAGAAGAGCGTCCACCAAAAGACAGTTGGGCGTTGGACGTTGGACGTTGTGCGTTGGGCGTTGAATTCTTCTTTCAGCGCGATCCTTTGCCCGAAGCCCGCAACTTCGTACGCACTCCAATGCGCCAGCGTCACAAACAGCACCAGCCACATGTCGGCGACCGCGGCTTTGCCATGAACGAACGTTTGCAGGCAAAGCGTGAAGATTATCGCCGCCCACCAGCCGGCGCATTCATCCCGGATTCGTCTGCCCCAGGCGAATACAACCAGTGCAATCAGTGCCGCCGCCACCGCCGTCGGGAACCGCGCCGCAAAATCGTTCTCGCCGAAGACTCGATAGCTCGCGACTTGAAACCAGTAGGTCAGCGGTGGCTTATCGAAACGGAATTGATTGTTGAAATAGGGAACGATGTAGTCGGCGCGTTCGCGCATTTCCCGCGACGCTTCCGCGAAACGCGGCTCGTCGCGATCGATCAATGGCAAACTCCACGTGCCCGCCAGATGAAAGAGCAGGCATCCTATGAAGAGAAGAACGTAATTGCGCATTGCCGGTCCCACGATTGAACGGGAGACTAGCAGCCGTTTCAGTGAAAACGGAAACCGAAATCACGTCCTACCGATTACCAGGGATCTGGATCGTGCTCCTGATAGTGGCGCTGATTGCTCTCCTCGCCGCCTTTCTTCTGGATCACGCGGTTGCTACGTGGATCGGCGCACATGCGTCACCCGATCTGAAACGAGCAATGCAAATAGTGAGCAGGGTGGGGGATTGGCCGGCGCACTTTGCCGCCGGTCTACTTGGGACCGCCGTCGCGTTTGTGGCGAACAACAAACAGTGGATGCGAATTTTTCTTGCCATGCTGGTCGCGCTCGCTCTCGCCGGCGTCGGGGGGCGCGCAGTGAAATTCGCCACCGGCCGCGCCCGTCCTTCCGTCAACACAGAGCAACACTGGAACGGTCCGCGATCAAGCTCCAAGTACCACGCCTTTCCCTCGGGTCACGTTGCGGCCTCGAGCGCTTTCTTCGTTGCCCTTTTCCTGAAACGAAAAAAGATCGGCGCGCCGCTACTCTTCATTCCGGTGTTAATCGCGCTCTCACGAATAATCGTGGGCGCCCATTACTTATCCGATGTCACCTTCGCTGCTATTCTGGGAGTGGTGTGTGCGATACTCGCGGTGCGTTGGCTCTGTCCAATTCGCAGTCGGCAATCCGCAGTCCGCAATTGAAGCGCGGAGGGGGTGGGATTCGAACCCACGAGGGCTTGCGCCCTGCCGGTTTTCAAGACCGGAGCCATCAACCACTCGACCACCCCTCCATGATGCCGGTAGCCCTGCGGACGCCTCGGTGAACCGCCCTACCTGTGATTGTGCCATCGAGAATTTGTTGAGCAAGGCGCGCCGCTTCCTTTGACGCGACAAAGTGCGTGCGGGAGGCTCCATTCACGAAGCCGAGGCCGACGACCGCGGCTACAGAGACTTAATCGAGCGAGTTGACGGAACGAAGACATTGCGGACGGCTGTGAAAAAAACGGAGGAAATGTTCGACAACTATCAATGTTCATGTGAACATATTCGCGTGATAAGGCCGCCGGACGCCAAAAAGCTGTGGCGGAACGTGCGCGAAATTCCCACCGCGGCGCGAACGGTTCATCCCCGCGAATTCCACGCTCGCGGTGCTTCCATCAACCCCGCGAACCGGTTCGAGGCGCTCCATTTCGAAGAAGATCCGCACGACGAAATCGACGAGGATTCGCGGCCGCGAAAAACCATCTTTTTTCGTGACGGGACAAAGTCGATTATCGCGCGAAACAACAGCCCTGACGTGGGATTCGAGGCCAGCGTCAATCCGTATCGCGGTTGTGAACACGGTTGCATCTATTGCTACGCGCGACCAACCCATGAATATCTCGGCTTTTCCGCGGGGGCCGATTTTGAGTCGCGCATCATGGTCAAAGTGGACGCGCCGGCATTGCTGGAAGCGGAATTGTCTTCCCGAAAATGGCGACCACAGATCATCGCCATCAGCGGTGTGACCGATCCATATCAGCCGATCGAACGAAAATTGGAGATCACACGGGGATGTTTGCGTGTTTTGGCGAAGTTTCGAAACCCGGTGGGGATCATCACGAAAAATCGATTGGTTACGCGCGACGCTGATTTGTTGGTCGAACTGGCACAATTCTCCTGCGCGGCCGTCAATATTTCGGTTACGTCACTGGACGAAAAATTGCAGCGGGTGTTAGAGCCGCGAACGTCGCCGCCGCAGGCGAGATTAGAAGCGGTTCGGCAATTGCGTGATGCAAGTGTTCCGGTCGGAGTGATGGTGGCGCCAATCATCCCGGGCCTGAACGACCACGAGATGCCGGGAATTCTTGCCGCATGTGCCGAAGCGGGCGCCCAGTGGGCCGGCTACACCATCATGCGATTGCCCTTCGCGGTGGCACCGCTCTTTGAGCGGTGGCTCGACGAGCATTTCCCGGAACGAAAAGAGAAAATTCTCTCGCGCATCCGATCGATTCGGGGCGGCGACAGATTAAATGATGCGGGCTGGGGAAGTCGAATTAAGGGCGAAGGGATTTTCGCCGAACAAATCGGGACGCTATTTCAGATCAGCTGTCGCAAAGTGGGAATCGGGCCGCGCCTGGAGTTATCGACCGAACATTTTCGCCGGACGCGGGAACAGCTGAAGTTGTTTTAAGGGTTACCGTCATCCCGAGCGCAAGTCGAGGAATCCCGCTGCGCTACCTTAAAGGATCCATGGCGGGATCCCTCGACCGCGCTCGGGATGACTGCTCGTGCGGCTTTGCCCGGGAAATCCGCCCGACAATTGTTAGCATCAGGCAACCGCCAATAATTCCGAATGGGGCCATGAAATAAAAATAGCTGCCCCACGATTTATCGAGCAGCGCCCCCAGAAAAAACCCGGCGAGGCTGCCGCCGAAGTATTGGAAGGAATCGATCAAGCCAGAGGCAAAACCCGCCATCTTTGCTCCGCCAATATCCATGGCGGCGGCAGTTCCGAGGATGGAATGGGTAGAGTTCGCGGTGAAGGCGATCAGCACGAGGAAAAAGATTGCGCTATTAACGGAAGAAAAGTGCGCGGCGCTAAGAATAACAATCGTCTCCAGGAAATACAGAGCCGCTGCGACCGGAGCGCGTCTGCCGTTAAACACGAGATCGGAAACATAACCGGACACGAGCGAGCCAAGCGTGGCGACGAGCGGGATCAGGTAAACGAGGATTTGAAATTGTGGCGAGCTCAGTTGGACGTGATGCACCTCCTCCATGAATCTGGGAAACCATTGATCAACTCCCTGGCGAACCGCGCCGGTGCAGGCGTAGGCCAGCGCGACGATCCAGACAACCGGGTTCGTCGCGATTGT
>JBKPQI010000044.1:0-4272 GCA_046733975.1 Verrucomicrobiota bacterium | reverse complement strand
ACTTTCGCGAGTTACATCTTCAATGCGCGCCTTCTCGCAGGCGTAATCTGTTACATCGCGGTGATGGTGCTTTTCGTGGCCGCCTTTAAACGCGGCGGGGCTCTCACCGTGCTCTACCCGCTCTATGCAAGCACTTTCATTTTCGCCGCGATTATCGCCTGGTTGGCCTATGGGTCCCCGATTCGCGCCGTGCATTTCGCCGGCTTTGCCTTGCTCATCGCCGGAATGTACCTGCTGGGACGTTGATGCACTCGTACAAGATCGGCGATCGCCGTCCGCTCGCATCGCGCGACTGGAAAATCTCAGACAAGATTGCTCGCTGGCTGGCGCGGCGCGGCGCGACGCCCAACACGATTTCCGTCGCGGGAATGATCTGTGGAATTCTCGCCGGGATCATGTTCGCCATGACAAACGGCGCCACCTATCCGTGGTTTTTTTGGATCAGCGGAGCGGTGCTGGTCCAGTTGCGGCTTCTGGCAAATCTTTATGACGGAATGGTCGCGGTACTGCGTGAGATTGCCTCGCCAGTCGGCGAACTGTTCAACGAAGTGCCCGATCGCGTGAGCGACGCGGGAACGCTGATCGGTTTTGGCTACGCGACCGGTTCTAATCCCGTCCTCGGATTTGTCGCGACCATTTGCGCGATTTTCCTGGCCTATTTGCGGGCACAGGGAAAAGTTGCCGGCGCGCATCAGGAATTTTGCGGGCCGATGGCAAAACAACAACGTATGGCGACGGTCACGATCGCTGCGATTGTCTGCGCGGTTATTCCGGGCGCGACGGACTGGCAGGTTCCAATGTTTGCGCTTTGGGTCATTATCGCCGGCTGCATTGTGACCATCATTCGCCGCGTGCTACGAATCCGCGCGACTCTGCACCGCTGGTGAGATGAATCCGGCCACACGCGAGCGACTCTTCGGATTCCGGCACGCCTTCGATTCACCGGTGACGCTCTGGATCACGATTGCGGTAATCGCCGCGCTGATGATTGCCGCTCTGATCGTGTGGTTGCTGCACGCGCTCGGGCGCACCAGCGACAAACTTCACGACGAGCTGGTGAAACGCGTTCTCTCCTGGGCGGTGATGACACCACTGCTCCTCGGCCCGGTTCTGCTCGGTGCAGCATGGACTATTCTCGCCGTCGCGATCCTGAGCATTCTCTGCTATCGCGAGTTCGCGCGCGCCACAGGTTTTTTCCGGCACCGTTCACTCAGCATTGTAGTGGTGCTCGGCATTATCGCGACCACCTTTGCCATCGCCGATCATTGGTATGGGTTGTTTGTCGCCGTCCCGCCGCTGACGATGGTGCTGCTGGCAATCGTTGCCATCCTGCGCGATGAGCCGCACGGTTACACTCAGCGCGTCAGTCTCGGCGTGATTAGCTATTTGTTGTTCGGCCATTGCCTCGGCCATCTCGGCTATATGGCGAACGATGCCGACTTTCGTCCGATCGTGATGTTGATCATTCTCACCGTCGAACTGAATGATGTTTTTGCTTACGTCAGCGGTAAAACCTTCGGGCGGCGCAAAATCACGCCGCAGACCAGCCCAAAGAAAACTCTCGGCGGCGCTCTGGGGGCGCTCGTCCTCACCACCGCCCTCGTCGCGACGATCGGCCATTTTGTTTTTGCGGGCTCCGGGGTTGATACACCTGCGGAACTGATCGGGCTGGGATTGATTGTCAGTGTCGCGGGACAATTCGGCGACCTCATGGTGTCGTCGATCAAACGCGACATCGGCATCAAGGACATGGGAGTGACCATTCCCGGCCACGGTGGATTACTTGATCGCTTCGACAGCATGTTGCTGGTCGCGCCCGCGGTATTCTATTACATCGGATTTTTCCGCTGGTTTGGCGTGGATCAACCGACGGGGATATTCACCGGCGGCGGATAAGAAAATGGAAGAGTGGCGGTTTGAGCCGGCGCATGATTTGGGATTAAGCGCGGAACAGCGGCGACTCAGTCTTCGCCGCGAAGTCGGGCTGGAAAGCGCGATCTCCTGTTTTCTGTGGCGCTCAATCACACGAGCTTACCTTGCCATCGCACATCGATTAGAAATTTGCGGACGCGAAAACTTGCCCACGCACGCACCGTTTATCCTGGTGGCGAATCATGCCAGCCACCTTGATGCCATCATTCTCGGCGGAATTCTGCCGCTGCGATTTGTTGGCGCGGTTTTTCCAATCGCTGCCGGCGACACATTTTTCACCAAACGGGCCTCTTCGGTTTTCGCCACCGCATTTATGAACGCACTCCCGATCTGGCGAAAGAACTGCGGCGCGCATTCCCTGGAAGATTTGCGGGAGCGGTTGATCCAGGGCGCGTCCGTTTACATTTTGTTTCCGGAAGGGACCCGCAGTCGCACGGGCGAGATGGCATCTTTCAAGCCAGGCCTTGGTCGACTGGTCGCGGGAACGAACATTCCGGTTGTTCCTTGCTATCTGGACGGAACGTTTGCAGCGTTACCAGCGTCCGGCACGATGCCGCGCTGGAAGAAGATTTCCGTGCGCATCGGAAAACCATTGTCGTTTCCGGCGACGACGAATGATCGAGCGGGTTGGAAGTCGATCGCGGCAGCTACAGAAAGTGCGGTGAGGAATTTAGCGTGATGTCGGTGGATCGAGCAGTCCGTTGCTCGATGCCGAATTAACTGCGGCGGCCGCCGCCGCATTTATGCGTCGCCCGACAGAGTGGCCGATTCACCATTCGCTGGTGGAATCTTTCTCGGTTACGCATCGGGATGCCTTGGTCCGAGCCGGACGAGCGTTTTCGTCGGGATGACGGAACGGCTACGCCGCTAATTTGACCGCGTCTTTGTGGCCGAGGATTTTTACAGTCTGTTGAAGCTGCTCGGTCTTAAGCGGCTTTTTCAAAACCGTGATGGGACCTTTGGCCAGGATGCGATCGAGCATTTCGCTGTCGGGATAACCGGTAATGATAATGATCGGACAATCCGGTTGTTCACGTTTAACGAAATCATAAACGTCATCGGCCGGGCCGTCCGGCAATTTCAAGTCGAGGAAGACGAGATCAAATCGTTGCTTCTCGAGAGCGGCGATTGCTTCCTTGACCGTGCCAACAACCACACGGCTGAAGCCAATTTTTTTGAGGAAGAGTTTGAACAGATTTTGCAAGCTCTCATCGTCGTCGACGACGAGCACAGTCGGCTGACCCGATTTCTCTTCCTTGAGGATATCTTTATCGAGCGCGTTCTTTTTGATTCGCCAACGACCACCGATTTGAATGGCAGGCAGCTGTCCGCGCTGCACCAGGTAGTAAACCGTCGGAAGTGGAATTCGGAGGTATTTGGCGGTTTCCTTAACGGTAAGCAGGTTATGCATGACAAGGTTTCATCACCTTGCGCCTGCTCACGCAAGATTTATTCACGATTTTATGATTATAAACCCTATAATCAAATGTCAAATCTTTCTTTTTCCAGAGATGCCAAAATGCGTTTCTCATCTAAAACGCACTAATGACTGATTCTCGAGGAAATGTCGATTTTCTTTTTCTTGCGGGCAAAAGGATTCTGATCAGCCCGCCCGCGCCTCGTTCTCGCTTTCGCTGCTGGACAAGCGAAATGCCGCGGTGAACTATTCGGATTCGCGATGAGCGTACTTTTTTTCAAGCGCTTCCTGAAACGGCCTCTGCAGATTGCATCGATCGTGCCGAGTTCGCAGGCCCTGGTCGAGCGCGTCGCAAGCAAAATCGATTTCGACCGCGCACGTGTCATCGCTGAGTACGGTCCCGGCGAAGGCGTGCATTCTCGCGCACTCGCGCAACGCATGCGGCCCGACGCACAATTGTTATTGTTTGAACTTGATCCTGCGCTTTCGCGCGACCTCACTCGACAGTTCGCCGACGACCCGCGTGTATTGGTCGTCAATGCGAATGCCGCGACTATTCGTTCAGAGCTGGCGCGACGTGGTATTCCTTCCTGTGACTACATCATTTCCGGAATTCCGTTCAGCATTCTGGAGATTGAAAAGAAGCGTAATCTGCTTCGTGAAACCTACGATGCTCTCGCCCCCGGCGGCGCTTTCATCATTTACCAGGTGACGAACGAACTGCGCCAGCACGCGGTGGATTTTGCGCCAGACTCTGAGTCCGAATATTTTCTGCAAAACATTCCGCCGATGTTTATCACAGTTTTCCGCAAGGCGGGAGAACTGGATGAAAACGGCGCGATTGCGCCGGCCCATTCGACACGCTCAGGCTCGGACTCCGCGTTTTCACCTCACTACACGCGATGAAAGGCGTCGACTCGCGC
>JBKPQI010000043.1:0-3357 GCA_046733975.1 Verrucomicrobiota bacterium | reverse complement strand
AAACCAGTCTCGCGCTCCTTCTACATCTCGATTCGATTATTGCCTAAGGCGCTGCGCCAGCCGGTGGCGCTGGGTTATTTGCTGGCACGAACGAGTGATACTATTGCGGACAGCAGCGGGGTCGATGTGGACAAGCGCATTGAGTTGCTGGAGCGATTCGCCCGCACCGTCGCCGGAAAAGAGCAGCTTACAGAAGAGGATTTCGCACAACTGCGAGATTCGTCCGGCCTGAGCGACGGTGAAAGCGTGCTACTCGGATCCGCCGACCAAATCTTGGAGTCGCTGCAAGGTCTTTCGCCTGAAGATCAGCGCGATATTCGTGAGTTGCTGGCAATTATTACTCGCGGGCAACGAGAGGATTTGACGCGCTGGCGCGGGCAATTGACGGCGCTGTCTAGCGCTGAGGAGTTGCGCGAATACACTTATCTTGTCGCGGGTTGCGTCGGCGAATTCTGGACGCGCATTTGTTTTCGCAAGGTAACGAGTTTCACGGCGCGCGAAGAAGCGGACATGCTCGAGCTCGGAACCAAGTACGGCCGCGGCTTGCAGCTGGTGAATATTTTGCGCGATGCCGGCAACGATCTGCGCGCGGGCCGCTGCTATTTTCCGGAAGACGAACTGCGCGATGTTGGTCTTACCGCCGCCGATTTGTTGAAGGCACCCGCTACATTTCTGCCGATTTATCAGCGCTGGATCACAGAAGCGCGTGCCGGTTTGGATGCCGGCCTGGAGTATTCCATTGCCATCAATCCGCCGCGGGTGCGTGTCGCGACTGTTTTGCCGGCCATGATTGGTGTTCGCACGCTGGAATTGATCGAGCAGAGTGGCTTGGAAGCTTTGCGAACGCGGGTCAAGGTTTCCCGCGGCGAGGTGCGCGGCATGATCGCATCGACGACGATCACCCTTGCCGGTCAAAGTCGTCTTCGCGGAATACGAGCCAAACTGTAGGTCCCTTTCGCGAACAAAACCGCAGTCATCGCGAGCGATCCCGCCGCGAAAGGTTTAAGATAACTTTAACGGGATCGCTCGACTTCGCTCGGGATGACGTGAAGTACTACAGAAAATAATTCCGCTGTCGTTCGCTGATCGACCGGTCGAGTTTTTCGAGCACCGACATCATGTCTTCCCAAACCTTCCGTTTCTCGCCCGGCGATTGATTCCGCAGCAGGTATGACGGGTGAAAAGTAATCATGAGAGGCGTATCGTGATACGAATGCCAGGTGCCGCGGAGGCGGTGCATCGCGCCCCGTGTTCCAAGCAAACCTTGCACCGCGGTCGCTCCCAGTGCGACCAGAACGCGGGGTTGAATGATTTCGATTTGCTCAATCAGATAGTCGATGCAGGTCGACATTTCTTCCGGCGTCGGCGGACGATTTCCAGGCGCACCCTTCGGCATGTCGGGACGGCATTTTAAAATATTGGCGATGTAAACCTCGTCGCGACTCAGCCCCATCGTTTCGATAATACGAGTGAGCAATTGACCAGCCCGACCCACGAAAGGCTCGCCGCGCGCGTCTTCATCAGCCCCAGGCGCTTCGCCGACGAACATCAGTTCCGCGTCCGGATTACCGACCCCGAAAACGGTTTGGGTGCGGGCGCGTGCGAGGTGCGGACACTTCCTGCACACGCAGACGCGCTCGCGCACGCCGCGCAAGCGCTCAGCCTTTTCAGCGATGCCGTTTTTCGTTGCGGCCGAAACCGTCGCCTCTACAGCGCAGGAAAATTTTGCTGGCTCAAGCAGTCGATCCAGTGTCGAACGGGAGACTCGCAGCGGTTTTTCCTGAGAATGGCGAATCTTTTCCAGCGCTTCAAGAACGACGGAGAGCGCGGGGTCAAGCACGGCTGATGATTGCATCTTTGCATGGACGATCAACTCTCAAAACGGTCATCCCGAGCGCACTCGAGCGATCCCGCTGCAGTTACCTTTGAGGTTTGGCGTCGGGGTCCCTCGACTCCGCTCCGGATGACGGGTATTCGATGCAGTAATTTGAACGTGAAAAAATGAGTACGCGCCTGAGCGATTACGAGTACGAGTTGCCACGCGAGTTGATCGCGCAAAACCCGCTGCCGCGCCGGGAGGATTCCCGGATGATGGTATTGCATCGCAATGAGCAAAAAATCGCACATGGCCATTTTGTTGACCTCAAAAAATTTCTGAGCAACGACGATCCAAGCTCGCCAGCGGGAGTCTTCAACCGAACGGGCGATTATTTGCTGGTGTTGAATGATTCGCGTGTTTTACCAGCGCGACGTTTTTCGGATGACGGGAACGTGGAGTTTCTATTCCTGCAAAAAATCGCAAGGCGGCGCTGGAAGGCTCTGGTAAAGCCGGGGCGTCGATTTGGAAAGAACGCCGTCGCTTCCATTCAAGGTGTGCAGGCGGAGGTCGGCGAAATTTTTTCTGATGGATCGCGTGAAGTCATTTTGGCCGAAGACATCGATCTGTTGCATGGTGGCGCGATGCCGTTGCCGCCTTACATCAAGAGGTCGGCGGTCACAGAGCGGCGCTACGGCGAAGAAGATAAAGCGCGGTATCAAACGGTGTTCGCAAAATACGAAGGATCGCTGGCGGCTCCCACGGCCGGGCTGCATTTCACGACGGAAATCCTGGCAACGCTGCCGCACGTTTTCATCACCCTCCACGTTGGGACGGGAACGTTTCGGCCGGTCAAAACGGAAGATATCACGCAGCATCAAATGCATGCAGAACGATTCTCAATCACAGCGGATGCAGCGGCGGCCATGAGCAAAGCGGAGAGAATTATTGCGGTCGGAACAACGACCGTTCGAGTTCTCGAATCCGTTCAACGGCAACTTGGAGACATTCAGTCGATCAAAAGCGAGACCGACATTTTCATTTATCCACCGTTTCAGTTTCGCATGGTTGATGGCCTGCTGACCAATTTTCACCTGCCGCGCTCGACCCTGCTCATGCTAGTGAGCGCCTTTGCTGGTCGCGAGTTCATTCTGCGGGCGTATCGCGAAGCCGTGACAGAGAGGTATCGATTTTTCAGCTACGGAGACTGCATGCTGATTCTTTAGTGGATGGACGCACTTCGGCGCGTCCATCCGCAAGCGGAATGGAAGTCGGCTTCCCCATAACCTGACGGTTCGCTCCGAAGGACGCAGCCTTTCAGGTTTCGCAACGGGATCCCTCGACTTTGCACGGGACGACAGAGTATAAGGACGGCGATGCCAGAGCCGGAAAAGCCAAAGGGCGAGCTCGTAATTCGTACCATCGCGATGCCGTCAGATACAAATCCCAACGGCGATGTTTTTGGCGGTTGGTTGATGTCGCAGATGGATTTGGGCAGCGGCATCCTGGCTTCGAGGACGGCGAAGGCCCGTGTGGTGACC